>JAITQJ010000345.1 GCA_031288955.1 Planctomycetaceae bacterium
TTTAATCGCTTTGGATTCCCTGTTAGAAGCGGCAGTTACTTGCGGAAGCATTAAGGATTTCCGGCAAAATCTCGTGCGGTAAAAAGTTGCCGCATAAATAGTCATTGCGATAATCCCCAAAGAACGTCCGAAAAACAAGACGAAAGCACTTCTCGCGGACAAAACTCGTCTGTGCTGTACCCAACAGAGAATTGATAGTATAGGTTGTGGAACCAGTCTATTATTAAAACAGACACCTCATTATAACCGTTCAGCAGCGTAAAATAAACGGGGCAGATTTTACGGCAGCGTTTTACTGCCCCAAGAGATAATACCGCCCCGGAATTGCGGGAAACCGAGGGCTTCAACCGAAGCCGTGTCGGCATCTAATTCACTTGCAATAACTCCTTCCGCTAAACAACGCTTCGCTTCGCTGTACATAGAACCAAAAAGATGACGTATTATTTCGTTTTCGGAAAGGGACGTATCCGGCTTCTTTTGCTGTGCCGACGTTTCACGGATACCTCTGCCGGTTTTTACGCCCAGGTTTCCGCTTTCGACTAATTGTAACAATAACGGCGACGGCTTGACCCGGTCAGGAAACGCTTTATACAAAACCCAGCCGCCGTGCAGCACAACGTCTAAACCGATTTCGTCTATCAGTTGAAACGGTCCCTTTTTCATTCCGAAGCCCGTTGCCGTCCGCTCAATCTTCTGCCAACTTTCACCCTGCTCCAGAAGCGACAATGCCGCTGCAAGATACGGATGCAGTATCCGGTTGACGAAAAAGCCGGGCGTGTCGCCGACCGTTATCGGTTTCTTACCGATGCGTAAAGCGTGCTGCTGCGCCGCTTCCGCTGCTTCCGCTGCCGTGTTTTTTCCCGGTATCAGTTCGATAATGCTGCGTTCCAAAACGGGATGAAAGAAATGAAAACCGCAAAACCGCCGCTGCCAATCTTCCTCTAACGTTTCGGCGAGCGTTGTAACAGAAATAGTTGACGTGTTCGTCAACAGCAGCGTTTCGCCGCTGCTGTTTCCGTTTGTTATTTGCCGATAGAGTTTTTGTTTCAGACGCAATTTTTCCGGTATTGTTTCGATAATGACCGGACAGTTTTTTACCTCGTCCAGACTGCTGCTGCAATGCAGAAATTGCCGCTCAAAGGGACAGTTTAGTTTTTCATCAATGCGCTGCGCCGCAGCGGCGAGAGCCGTTTCGGCAGTATCGTAGAGAACGACGGGAATGGAACAGCGGATATGTGCAGCGGCAACGGCAGTTCCCATCAAACCTGCACCGACAACGGCGACCGGCTGTAACGCTATTTGCTCTTTATCGGGCATTGTATTACGAATCTGCTGTTGCGAAGCGAAAACGGACTACAGCCCGTATTTCAACAAATACTTATTCGAGATAACCTTAAAATGTACATTAGGGTCGGAGAGACTCTTGAATACCAAACCTTCGCGGCAATCGTTGTACAAGCCCGGTCCGTCGGCAAATTCTAACAAATGCGGTACAATCTGTTCCGCCGCTAAATTGCCGTCAATGCAATAATCCTCCGCAATGACCGGCACGTGCAGCATATCGAACTGCGCAGCAAGACTCCGCCGCTCTTCACCGGAAATGTACTTTTGCGTATCAATGTCGAAAACATCGAACACGAAAAACTGCTGCTCACGGTTCGGTATCTTTTCCCGATTCGACTGTATTCCTTCGCCGCAGATTTCCCCCTGCAACGCCAGATTCCGTCCCTGTTGAACACAATAATCCCGCAACTTTTGTTCGACATCATACTTCGCCGCCATATCACTGTACACGCTCCGGTTAAAGCCCAGCGTCTTTTTATGATGCCGGTTGAACAGATTATAAAACCAGCGGCAAATCTTACCAAAAATGCCGGTGCCGCTTAAATCAATCAACTGGCAGTTGCGTGAACACAGACCGAATTCGCCCTTGTTGTAAAAGAACGAACCAGACGAACCGTCCATCTTGACAGTAACTTCGTAATGATGCGTCCGCAATTCCGTCCATTCTTCCGGTTTAATCGACTGCACACGGATTTGGTCAGTCTTCTCGATGAATCGGGGAAAAGTCCGCAGTGCTGTTCGGGGCATAGAATTTTGCATCGGAGGCAGCGGCGGTTCATAGAGAAGAATACCGAGAATATCCGTAACATCATCGCCTTCCTTCGGGTCAGTAATTTCCGGGAACAGCGAAACCGGCAGGAGCAAACCTTGCGACAGAGTGTTCCGCAACTTGACGCTGCGGAGCCGATAGCCATCTACTTCACCCATTTTTTTGGCAGACGACTTGGCAAGAAACTCGAACCGGCTGTCGGTTTCGCCGTTGTTATCCCGCGGGATGAACGAGTCGACTTCAAAATAGACAGCGAGTTCGCCTTCGTTCAGGTCGGACTTCTTGACGACGACCTGCCAGGAGTTTGTTGTCATCACCGCTTTGGCGATAACATCGGCACCCGGTATCGCTTCAATGCGTTTAATCCGTGTAACTGTTGCTAATTGACGAGACATTAGGGAACTGATAATTGAAAATAGGTAATTGTCAATTATCCATTATCAATTCTCAATTATCAATCACACGTCCCAACTTTTACCTGTGCCGGCATTAGGGGCTTTGTACGTTGACGTTTTTATAATGCTCTTCTTCGGCGTATCGTTTTGCGGCACCAGCACCGACGATTGCGATGACAAACTTAACACACCGGATTGTGTCGTTACCGATTTTCCGGCGGAAGACGCTATCCCGCCTACTGCTGCCGTTGTCGTTGTTACCGTTTCAATGGACGAACCGAATTTTTCGCAAACCAGCCTCCACGTTTCCCGTTCAGAATTTAAGATACGCAGCGCATCGTCCAACTTTGCCGGATTATGCGTCATTCCTGCTTCGGACATACAGCGGAAAATGAACACATAAATAGACGCAATCTTTCCTGCCAGTTCGGGGCTGTTCTTTTTATCGAGCGACGATAAAATTTCGGCAATAATATCCTGTGCCTTCGACAGCGTTTCAAAACCGACATCGAACTTTTCCTGTTCCCAAGCCGTCTTGGTACGATGGACGTTCTTAATCGCCGCTTCAACGAGAAGCAGTTGCAACTTCTGCGGCGTTGCCGTTTGAACTTCAGCGAGAATGTAATTTTGACGTGCGCGGCTGTTCACCATATATTAACTCTAACAAAATCCAAAACGGTTGGGACAAAATGAATGAATAATTAACAATGAATAATGAATAATTATTTTTTTCGGTTATTTTCTAATTCATTCTTTGTTGTCTTAACAATAGCGTGCAATATCCTGAATATCTCATCGCAGTCCGTTAAAATACTATTCCCTTGTTCCTGCGTCAAAAAATTAGTTCGTACCAATAATTTTATCCAATATCTTGTTTCAGACGACTCTTTTAGGGCGACACTCATTTTTGCCGCAAAATCTTTTTTAGATTGTCCGTATGCCGCCTCACTAACGTTCGCACCGACACTTGTACCGGAACGCAATATCTGCTTTGATAAAACATATTCTTTATGTTCTTTGCACAAAAAACGGTACAAATCGACAATCCGCACAGCAAAATCAAAACTTTTTTCTACTACAACATTTGTTTTATACATTCTTCACCTTTGCTGCTGTCCATTATTCATTATTCATTTTTATATTCATTATTCATTTTTAATTATTCATTTTCTTCCTCAACTCGTGCTTGATTGTAATGACGACCACGACGAGGCAAGGCTGCTGATGGTATTCATATCGTCGGACATCGCTGCCAGTGCCTGTTCCATTGCGTAAAACTTGGCAAGCATCCGCGCCCGCTTGGTATCCAAACGCGACTGCATAAACTCGGCACGCTCCGTGTTATTCGTTATCAGCGTGTCGATGACGGCAAGCCGGCTTGATATTTTGCCGTAACTCACATCTGTTAGGGAATCTGATACCGTAACAAAACTCTGCGCCCACCCCGTTTTTATTGTCGTCTCTTTTCCGTCAGCGTCAAGTGTTGTCCGTTCCTGAAAGAAAAATGCCTGCAATCCCTCTTTGTTTGACTCCCACAGTGCCTCGAACTTCGCTTCATCGAACACCAGCGTATTCGTTGACTGGTTCACACCGTCATCGCTGGCATTTGACCGCAGTGTAATGCCGATGTCCGCAAGCGACGTAATGCCCGGTATGCCGTACACGCGTTTTTGCAGCAGATTAGTTAAATCGCGGTCAAGGGCGCGTGCTTCCGACGAGTTGTAAAGAACGTTGCCCGCATTTTCGGCGACGGAATAATACATTTGCGTATTCAACTCGTTGCGGAACTTGTTATAATTCTCAACGAACGCGCTCAAAGACGCTTTTACATCGACGTTGGAATCGGCACTCGTGATGGTTATCGGCGACGTTGACGTGCCGGCAATCGTCAGGTCAATACCGCCGACAATACCCTTAAACGAATTCGAACTGGAATGAAGCACTAAACCGGTACTGACATCGCCGTAAACAAGCAGCGCATCTTTCGCTTCGGTCATATTTTCGGTCGTCAAACCAAGTGCCGACAGGTCAATGTTAAACGCACCGGCTGCTCCTGTCGTCTTACCGGTAATCGCCAACCGGTACGGAGCATTTGAACCGTCCTGAATAATCGTTGCCGAAAAACCGGCATTCAAAGCGTTCAACTTGTCCCGGATACTCTCAAGCGAATCCGTCGCTTCGACTTCGACGGTATAAGATTGTCTGCCGTTAAGCCGCATCCGTCCGTCTTCGTCTTTATCCGATTGGGCAACGGTACCGGCAATTCTCAATTCGCTCGCAAACTTTGACGAACTATCGGCATCAATAACCGAAAAGTTTCCGGTGCCGCCGGCAAACTCTTCAAGTACAATGCCGTCGCCGGTATCGTTAATTTTCGCAATCACCTTTAGGTCGGTGCTTAACGAATTGATAGCATTGATAACGTCGCCGACGGTTTTATGTTTCGCTGCATCAATCGCCAACGTTGCTGTATGACCGGCACTGTCGGTAATCTGAATCTTTCCGCCCGTCAGTGTTACCCCCTTGCCGTTATTTAAGTCCGCAAGTTTCGTATCGTAGGAAATAATTTGCCGGTTAAGCGAGGCACCGCCGGCGGACGAAGCCGACACGTTGACTTCCAAACCGAGCTGTGTAGCAATATCAGAATCGTGCGTAATCGAAACTTCCTCAACCGGTTCCCGTCCCAGTGCGGCACCGGTCAAGCCGTCTTTAATTGCCGTTCTGCCGCCGTTTGCGGCATCAGCAACGGCTTGTGCGCCTAATCCGCTCGTTGACCGCACAACGGGAGCAGAGGCAGTGCTGCCGTCGGGACGCATCGCCGTCCAGTTCGCACTGATAGCCGCATTGATTGCCGCAACAACGAGTGAATCCTGTACGGGACCGGCATCAACCGCCGCAACCGGTTCCTGCCCCAGTACGGCACCGGCAGCATCCGCTTTAATCGCCGTTTGACCGCCGCTTGCGGCATCGGCAACGGCTTGTGCGCCTAAACCACTGGTTGTCTGTACAACGGGTGCAGATGCCGTGCTGCCGTCGGGACGCATATCCGTCCAATTCGCATTAACTGCCGCATTGATTGCCGCCTCGACAAGAGAATCCTGCGTATCGGGGTCGGTTTCTGCAAGCGTCTCCGGCGAAAGATAGACGGTCAATATCCCTGTTGCCGAATCATAACCGGCACTGCTTTCATCTGTTGTGAACGCAAAAGTCTTGCCGTTCATTTGAGACGAATCGGCGAACGTCAAAGCGGCTGTACCGCCGGTGCCGTTATCTGCCGAAACCGCATTGACTCCCGGCACCGCCGGTGTGCTGACCGCCGAAACCGCCTCCGGCGGAACGTAAACGGTTAATATCCCTGTTGCCGAATCATAACCGGCACTGCTTTCATCTGTTGTGAACGCAAAGGTCTTGCCGTTCATTTGAGACGAATTGGCGAACGTCAAAACGGCTGTACCGCCGGTGTTGTCATCCGCCGAAACGGCATTGGCTCCCGACACTGCCGGCGTGGTGATTTCCTTGCTCGTTTTGTCGCGGAAAATCAGCGCATTAGTTGTGCTGCCTGTCGTATCTTCGACTTTCAATCCCGTCTTCGCATCGTTTATCTTGACGGCGATTCCAATACCGGCAGTGCCTAACTTGGCATTAAGCATCCGAACGGCATCGTTTAACGTCTGTATCGAGTCTAACTCCTTCTGCGTAAAGTCAAGCAGCGCAGTATTCCCCGCCCGGTCCTGGACTTCAATCGCTCCCGCCAGGGCTTTCGATAAACCGCTGCCTCCGTTGAGCGTTGACATTAACACGGAATCTAAATCGCCGATTAAATGCCGGGTTGTAATGTTCACCGGCGCAAATGCTTTTCCTGTGATTTCCGTCGGCGAGACTATCGCCGCCACTGCGTCCTGTCCCAACACGCCGCCGTACTCCGCTTTAATCGCCGTCTGACCGAAGTATTCGGCATCATAAACGGCTTGTGCACCTAAACCGCTGGTTGTCTGCACAACAGGAGCAGATGCCGTACTGCCGGCAGGACGCATCGCCGCCCAATTCGCACTGATAGCCGCATTGATTGCCGCAGCAACGAGTGCATCTTGCGCAGCGGCATCAACTTCCGCAACCGGTTCATTTCCCAACACACCGCCGCACTCTGCTTTAATCGCCGTCTGACCGCCGCTTGCGGCATCGGCAGCGGCTTGTGCGCCTAAACCGCTGGCTGCCTGCACAACCGGAGCAGATGCCGTACTGCCGGCAGGACGCATATCCGTCCAATTCGCATTGACCGCCGCATTGATTGCCGCCTCGACGAGCGAATCCTGTGTATTGGGGTCGGCTTCCGCAAGCGTCTCCGGCGGAAGATAGATGGTCAATGTTTCCGTGGTATCATCATAACCGGCAAGATTCTC
>JAITQJ010000052.1 GCA_031288955.1 Planctomycetaceae bacterium
ACCGCCGTTCTTCCGAACAAGCGGATTTTATCTCGTCTGACCGGCATACAGCAGGGATTTTAGCAGGCAATTCTACTTCGCTTGCTTTATCAAAATCGGCATCTTCCACCATAAAGTAATGCTTCTTTACGAACCTTAGAGGTAGCGTTGTAATCTAGGCGAGATAGCGAAATTGCTCTTTCCTGATATTGGCATTTTATCGTATAATTATGCAGTCTATTCTACCGAGAAAGGAATTTGAGTCACTGTATCCGCACAGGAGTTATCAAAGCGACCTCACCGATAAGCAGTGGTCAATTCTTCGCCCCCTTCTCTTTCTGCCGGAAGGCGGTCGTCCCAAGACCGCCGACCTCCGCAGCGTCGTCAATGCCATTCTTTACCAGACCAAAACAGGCTGTCAATGGCGGCTTTTGCCTCACGATTTTCTTCGCAAGCAAGTCCGCGTGCAAGAAGGACGTAACGAAGAGCCGAGTTTGGCAATCATTGATAGTCAAAGCGTCAAAGTACGCCTTGAAGTGGGATGTCGTCAAACGTTCTGAATTACATCAATTTGCCGTGATACCGAAGCGGTGGGTGGTCGAGCGAACTATTGGATGGACAATGAATTGGAGAGGTTTGTGCCGACACTACGATTACGATGCAAAAACGAGCGAGACAAATGTCTATTTAACAGCAGTGTATTATATGACAAAACGACTTAAATAACCTAAATTACGACGTAACCTCTAATCAAATCGCTGTACTGCCTCCCTTTCTGCGGTGAAAAGATTTACCGGTTAAATGACCGTATTGGTGATTTGCCGATGATTTGCTGAATATCCGTATTAGCACGATATTCTCCCTCACGGCGAACTTCCACGCGGCGGAAACGCTCCTCCGGCAGTGCCACCGTGTTAATACGAAAACCAAATTTTTCTCCAACCTTCACCGCCTCTGCCGTTGCTATCGTTATCGTCTGACCGACTTCGACTTCTAATAACTCATCGCAGGACTTATCGAACTGAATCACCGAACCAACGCCGAGTTCCAGCACCAGTTTAATCGGTTTCCGCGCCCGTGCTAACACCGCCGCTACCGGTATCTTGACCTTTAACATACTCCGGCTGTAACCGGGTAAATCTTCGAGACGTTTCCGCTGCGGCATTGTTGCAAAATTCGCACCAAAAGAGCCGCCGCCGGCAGTTCCCTGCCAACCTGTTTCCGCCGCAAACGGGTCTGCCCCGCCGCCGAATGACGGGGCAACAAACGGCGGAGGAACGGTGTCCGCCGCATCCGGCTTCGGCTCGTTAAACAATTCGCCGGGAATCGATAAAGCCCAAACAAGATAAACCTTGCCGATAGAATCATCCGGCTGTTTCACGTCCAGAGCGAGAAAACCAGCATCCAATTCCGGCATTGACCGCAGAACGCTTGCCGAAAGGTCTTGAACAACACCGGCTTTGAAATCTTCGGGAAAAAAATCTTCCGGTACAAGATTCATTCCCCATTCCTGAGCGAAAGTCGAAAGTTTGCTGCGTCCTGTTGCGTCGGGTTCGTCGCACCAAGCCGGTACTAGACCGGAGGACGACGGAATCAATACGGCAATACCTTGACTGCCGACGGTTAACAGCAGGGCGAGACCTTTCTGACCGCGTAATGTTTCGGCAAATTTATCAACTTGAAACGCGCCGCCTTCCTCTGGTGCAATCGTAACGGTTGTATCGAAAGTCCGGGTAAATGCGGACGCAGCCTCTGCCGCTCCGTTCTTCACGGCTTCGATAAAACTGTTCACCGCAGAGGAATTCAGGTCAGCCATAACAACTCTATCATCGTCCCGAAAAAACGTTTTCCCGATTGATTTCCGCGTTCCTCGTTTAACTCGTGCCGCCGGTATAATCGACACGCCGGTTAACCTTGTTAACCTTGTTAACCTTGTTAACCTTGCGGCAATATCCGTATCGTGACTCTGCCGGTATGGTGAATCCGGTTTTACCTTGTGTTCAAAATCTCGGCGATGTGTTTGACCTGTATCGGTTTCTTATGGCGGCGGATGATACCGTCCAAGTGCATTAAACACGACATATCGATTGCCGTGATAAATTCCGCACCGTGCTGCACGTGGTCTGCAATCCGGTCGCGTCCCATCTTCACCGAAATATCCGGCTCAAATATTGAAAACGTGCCGCCGAAACCGCAACATTCGTCCTGCCTGTCCAAATCGACGATGTCAATACCTTCCGCTTTGTCCAATAGTTGCCGGACTTTGGAGTAACGCTCCTCAATCAACTCCGAAGCCGAAGCGGTGTTTAGTCCCCGCAGCCCGTGACAACTGTAATGTATCCCGACTTTATGCGGAAACCGGCACGGAACATTCGTCTTCAAAATATCCGTAATGAACTCGCAAAGTTCATAAATGCTGCTGCGGACTTTCTGCACCTCCGCCGTCTGTTCGATAATATCATAATGATGCCTGACGTGATACGCACAAGAACCGGAAGGCGTTACGATATAATCGAAGTCCTTAAAATGACGGACGAAATTCTTGTACGTTGCCGCTCCGCTCCGTTCGCAGCCGCTGTTCGCCATCGGTTGACCGCAGCACGTCTGTTCCAGCGGATACGAAACCTTCTGACCGAGTTTTTCCAGCACCTCAAGCGTTGCCGCTCCAACGTGCGGATAAAATGTGTCGATATAACAGGGAATAAATAAGCCAATATTCATCGGGAACGGATGATTGAAAACCGATATTTATTCTAACGGATAACGGACAATAAAGAAATACGGCAGCCTTCAAATCCCCCCTCCCGACGATGTTATTCCCCGTTTTACTATCGATTTGACTCAGTTGGTAAATATTAGACTTGTTCGGTAGCCAAAAAAATAGGCAAACTACATAAATTCGATAAAATCAAACGCAGGCTTTTACAAGGTTTTATCCAATCTTCGGCAGTTCCCGAACAAGTCTATTGAAGAATCGCAGATATTCAAAGCCACGGAACATTTTTCATATCATCTATTTCACAGGGCGAAGGAAAATTGGTTTTGCTTAATTTTCAAAACAAAAACAACAACCAACGGGAGCATTACTCTTCTGTGTTCAGCAGCCGCACAGCGATTGTTACTAAACCGGCACCAATAATGACATTGCCTGCCAGAAATAACGTCCAATGCCAGTCCCGCTTGTCCGCAAATATCTTCATTCCGTAATGCCGATGCTTCACCGGCTTCTTGCTGTCGGCGGCGGTAATCACCTCCGGCTCTTTTGCCGTCAATCCCGTTTGAATAATTCCCCCCCTGGACGGTTGAAACAACGAACCTATCTTGCCTTCCGGCTCCGACCATACCGCCGGCTTCACCGTCAGTGACGGTAAATTGACAGAGGAGGCAGAGGTCTTGGCGGAAGTCATCACTTCCGGCTCTTTGGTTGTTGATGGTTGTTTCACGTCCGCCGGAATCGCAATGCTCTTCGACGGCGGCAGCGATATTCCGACGTTAGCCGGTTTCGCTGTCCGCCGTTCAAACGACGGTGTCAGCGCACTGCTGAATTGCAGTGAATACTTTGGTCCGTTTGTTTCTATCATTGCAAAAAACGACTCCGGTCTATCCGGCAAACGCTGCATCTGTTCCGTCGTACTGTTGAGAAAGCGGTTGACTCTGCCCGAATAACTGCCGGCAGTAAACTGCACCATATCCGAACCAAAAAGAACACCGGCAAGTTCACCGCGGACATTCAGAATGGGACCGCCGGAATCGCCGTAGCGGGACGCAATCATTACCTCCATAATTTCATACACGGCTTTCGCTCCAACGGCAGGGTTATCAGGAGTGAGATAACGTGTGCACTGTCCGGGAGCAATGCGGTACTTCCCGCCGCCGTAACCGGCAATCCAAATCGCTTCGCCCGGCATCACGGCTTTGTCAGTAATGTTCAGTACCGGTACCGTTTCCGGCGGTTTCGAGACGGCAACGAGTGCCAGGTCCCATTTGGCATCGCTTTTGATGACCGCACCGAAAGTTGAGAAGCCGCCGGGAAAATGAACGTGTACCAAACCATCGGCTTCGGCAACCACGTGCCGGTTCGTAACGATGATTCCGTATTCCCGGCACACGCCGATATATGAACCGGAGCCGAAGGACTGACCGGCTTTATCAAAGGCGATAACACGGACAACATTCGGCAGCGGACGGTCAGCACGGTACTCCTCTCTTGGAACTTCGGCAGCAACAGCGTGTATTGCCGAAGATAAAAAGATAACGAAACATCCTTGCGTTATGAACCGTAATGTAGCGGATAACAGGTGCATAGCGATAACGTATGTTTAGCCGCAGTACCTTTCGGCGTGCGCCGGTATATCTGTTTTTTCGGAAGGCTGCCCGGCACAACTAAAAAAAGAAAACCCGCGGTGTTTCTACCGGCGAATTAAGCAAACGGGGAATATACGGAATAACCGGAAGGAGTAAGGCTGCCCTTCTCAATTATCTTCAAAATCTTCTAAACCGATTTCTGCCGCCCAGGGGGAATTTTCAGGGTCACGGCAGATGCCGCATAAACGCAGCGGCAAACGGTCAAAATACCTGAAACGGATAAACTTAAATGCCGTACCGAGAAGAATCCGCATATCAAGACAAAACGATGCCTGCTCAATGTATTCCAGGTCGAGTATCAGTTTTTTGCGGACATCTTTCAGGTCTGTATCTGCCGGACGATTAAGTTGTGCGTAACCCGTCAGACCGGGCAGGACAGTCATTCGTCCTTCATAACAGGGAATTTCTGTTTTCAGTTTTTCGACAAACTCCGGTCGTTCCGGTCTTGGTCCGATAACGGTCATCTCACCGCGCCAAACGTTGACGATTTGCGGCAGTTCATCGATATGGAGTTTCCGCATAATCCGTCCAACAGCGGTAATACGGGGGTCTCGTTTGCCGACGCTTGCCCAAACGGCACCGGTTTTGGCTTCAGCATCAACGACCATTGAACGGATTTTGTACATACTGAACGGTTTTCCGTCTTTGCTGCACCGGATTTGTGTATAAATGACGGGACCTTTGGAAGTCAGCCGGGTCAGGAGCATAAAGAGGAGAATTACGGAACCGATGACCGGCAGAGTAATAATCGAAACGGCAACATCAACGTACCATTTGATACGATAATAACGGGAAACTTTCGGCTGCATATTGAGATTAACGAATAATAGCGTCCTATTGTCCGTCTTTGCCGTATTTTTGTCAACCGATTGCGTACCGTCACCGCGAAATCTTGCGGGACGTTGAATCTTGTGCATTATTTTGATACAGATTGTATCATTTTGCTGCATCAAAAAAGTATAGTAATGGTTATTCGAGAGGTGATTCGGCGGTTTGGAGGATATTTAAGGGCGTTTTCGCCCCGACAATTAAAATCTATGAAAAATTATTTCTTTGGCACGCTCTTCGCATATTAGTACCTGTGTGATGAATAACCATCACTAACAACAATTAAAAGGAGAATACAATGAAAACGTCAATGAAGTACATTTTAGTTTTGGGTATCGCTGCATTGTGCAGCGTCAATGTGTATGCAGAGAGACTCGCCAGCGACCCGAGTCAGACTAATCCGGCGTTCTATTTTGCACTGAAAACGGCAACTCTGGGAAATATCAACCAGTACACAGACGGAATACATCTCAAAGATGTTGACACCAACGACGCATATCGTTTGTTCTGCACCGACCTCTACACCTACGTAAGTAGCGATTTCACTAGTGGTGTCGGACAGGTTTATAACCCAGTGGCACTTTCAGACTCGATATTCCACACGGATACACAGAAGGCTCAACTGCAATCGCTGTTCGACCACGTTTACACCAAAGCATTCAATGCCGACTATTCCGTGAAGAACGGTGCGTACGCAAACATTTTCCAGTTAGCGGTTTGGGAAATCGCCAACGATACGGCAAGCAATCTGGACCTGAGGGACGGC
>JAITQJ010000143.1 GCA_031288955.1 Planctomycetaceae bacterium
AACGCCGGTGGCGGGGAGGATTTCCCGCTGTTTGAAAATACAGTTGCCCGAACGGAATAGACCGTTTGGGCTGTAAAACTCTTGGCACTCACCCCCTATCCCCTTAATCACAATGACAAAAGGTTATGTGTATATCCTCACCAATCCCTGTATGCCGGGGTGGGTGAAAATCGGAATGACGGACAAAACCGTTGAAGAAAGGGTCAAGTCCCTTAATTCTCACGACAACATTCCCCTGCGCTTTCGTATCTATGCTTTTCTCGAAACAGAGAACGCATACAACGTAGAACAGAGCATCCACAAGATAATTGATGCGGTTGATGCAGAATTGCACGCCCGCGAAGAACTGGAAGGAGGAGGGACACGGGAACGTGAGTTTTTTGATATGTCTCCCGCCGCTGCCTACACCGTGTTTGAGCAAGTTGCCGCTTTGCTCGGCGATTCCGCCAAATTGACAAAAATAGAACCAACCGAGAAAGAACGAACAGAAGAGAATATTGCAAAAGCGATAGCAAGCCGCCTTTACCGAAAGTGGGACGAGGATAGTTTCTTTCAACAAGCAGAAAGTACCGTCTCTCCTGCCACACTGCAAGCCATAAGGAAATTGTACGATTGGTCGCTAAAGAACGCCGACGAGATAAAATTCGGAACGGGGAATCGCTGCTCGTTTAATCCTCGGTTCAAGGAGTCTATCGGTTGCCCTTTTTCGGTATCCACAAACGGCACGTTGAAGATATATGCCGGTTGGCATTCTCCTGAAATCAACCAACGTTTATGTGATGCCTTCGAAGCAAAGAGTGTTGGCATTTTGCAAGGAAAGACCACAGAAAAACTGCCGACCATTCCTGCGGACTACGTAACGCAAAACATTGACGCAATCACTAAGGCACTGGACGAGTTCGTTGCCTTGTTTCCTCCGAAGGAGTAATTTCAAGGGTAATCACGGCGACATAGTCGCCGGCTCTCGAAGGGCAACGTTTTTTATACTAAAAGAGTACGAATTACGAGAGCCGGATACTTTGTATCCGGTTAATACTTGCGGACAAAACTCGTCTGTGCTATTCTTAATAGAGGGTTGATAGAAAATGTTAGGGAACACGCCCGAATAGCCGGAACATTGTTAACTGAACGGGGTTTAACCCAATATGCTTAAATCGGTACTTCGATGGACGGTTGCGAATGCGCCGGCGGTGAACATTATGCTCATCGTTGTCCTCGCTGCCGGTGTCTATTTCGGTTTCACCCTGCGGCGTGAAACCTTTCCCGAATTTGACCTCGAACGGATTATGGTTTCCGTTCCTTATCCCGGTGCCACTCCCGAAGAAGTTGAAAACGGTATCTGCCAGAAAATCGAAGAAGCGTTGCAATCCATCGAGTACGTCCGCAAAATGACCTCGACCGCTTCCGAAGGTTCGGGAAGCGTGATGATTGAACTCCAAAGCAATGTTCCCGACGTAGACCGGACGCTCAACGAAATCAAGGAGGCTGTTGACCGCATCCCCAGTTTTCCTGAACTCGCAGAACATCGGGTTGTGCAGCGGCTCAAAATGCAGGAGACCGTCATATCTATCGGCGTACTCGGTCCCGAAGATGATTCGATAGAATCCGCATTGGCTTTGCGTCAGGTTGCCGAAGATTTGCGAAGCGAACTGTTGCAGTATTCAAAAATTTCGATGGTCAATCTTGTCGGGACGAAAGATTATCAGATTGACATTGAAATACCGGAAAACACGTTGCGGTCTTACAAGATGACGCTTGACCAAGCGGCAAACATTGTTCGGCAGGAAAACATTCAAACGCCGGGCGGAACGTTGCGTGCGCCGTCGCAGGAAATCAATGTCCGAACCGATAACCGGCGGTATGACGGCGAGGGCATCGGCAATTTGCCTTTCATTACAACGCGGGACGGCACCGTCATTCGCCTTAAAGATGTGGCAAACATTCGGGACGAATTTGTGGACGGCGATATTTCGGCAACCGTCTATACTCCGCCGCCGGAAGGTATTCCGAAAGAGACGGATAAAATCAGCGGCAGGCACGTTATCGCTCTCAACGTGATGCGCAACACGAACGAAGATTTGCTGGCAATGGTTGATAGTGTCTATGATTTTGTCCGCAATAAAAACGAGTCGGGAACGCTGCCGCAGGGTTATTCGTTGATAACCTGGGGCGACCATTCGGTCGAAGTCCGCGCCCGGCTGGAAATGCTGCTTAAAAACGGCTTGCAGGGATTGATTATCGTCTTTATTTTGCTGACGCTGTTTCTCGATATGAATCTGGCGTTTTGGGTAGCGCTCGGAATACCGGTTTCGATTTGCTTTACCGCCATTTGTCTTGGTTTGCAGGGAATGACGCTCAATATGGTGTCAATGTTCGGCTTCATTATGGGCATCGGAATTGTCGTGGACGATGCGATTGTTGCCGGCGAAAATGTCTATCGGCACCGGGAAATGGGCAAATCTTATTTCACGGCGGCGGTGGACGGCATTGCCGAAATTTTTCCGTCCGTTACATCATCGGTACTGACAACGATTATCGCTTTCACGCCGCTGCTGCTCTGCTCCGGTATGATGGGAAAGATATTCTACGCCGTGCCGGTCGTGATGGCGGCAATGCTCGTTGCCTCGCTCGGCGAATGTTTCGCTTCGCTGTCCTGCCATTTGGCGCATAAAGACAATCTGTTCCTGAAAATGCTTGCCGGCTATTTGTACATTTTTTCGTGGCTGCTGATTCCCGTCGGCTGGTTTCGCCGCAATGCGTGTGAGGCAATGGATTGGACGGTCAAACACATCTATTCGCCGACCATTCGGGTAGTGCTGCATCAGCGGCTGATATTTATGACCGCAAGTTGCTGCGTGTTGGCGTTGTCGTTTGCGGTGGTGCTTTCGGGCGTTGTGCCATACGTGTTTTTTCCGAAAATTGACGGTAATCAGATACAATCTGCACTCTCTTTTCCGAACGGGACACCGGCAGAAGTAACGGCAAAATGGACGCAGCATCTCGAACGCACTTTTTGGAAGGTGGCAAAAGAATACGAAGATGCCGGTACGCCGGTTGCCGAGCGGTCGTTTCGTACGGTCGGTTCGCAAATACAAATGCGGGGGGTAGATATGAGAGGCGGCAGCGGCGGCGGAAACAGTCATCAGGGCGGCGTGTCCGTCGAATTGACCGGCGGAGACAAACGGACAATCAGTTCGATGGAGATAGCCAACCGCTGGCGGGAAGCAGCGGGGACAATACCGGGTGCCGATGAGTTGACGTTCAATACGCAGATGTTCGGACCGCCGGGCGGCGTGATTGAATTTCTCCTGACTGCCCAATCACACAACAACAAACAGTTATTGCAAGCCGTCGAGGAATGTAAAGCATATCTGGCAAACATTGACGGTACGAAAGATATACAGGACAGCGATGTGCCGGGCAAGTACGAGTTCCGCCTGAAAATCAAGGAAAAGGCGTTGGCGATGGGACTTCACCCCGGCGATTTGGCGAACGTGATACGGGCAACATATTATGGAGCGGAGGTGCAGCGTTTGCAGCGGGGGCGGCACGAGGTCAAGGTGATGGTGTGCTATCCGCGCGAAGACCGCCGCTCGCTGGGCGATTTTAACGAAATTCGGGTTCGCCTGAATACCGGCGGACAGGATTCGTATTTGCCGATTACGGAGTTGGCGGACATTGAAGTCGTTCGGGGTTATACGAGTATCACGCGCCGGAATCAGATGCAGTCGATAACCGTATCATCGGACGTGGACGAACACAAGGCAAACGCTCAACAGATTATCAAAAAGTTACAATCGGAATTTTTGCCGGAACTGATGAAAAAATATCCGGGCGTTATGCCGCTCTGGGAAGGACACGAAGAGGAGCGGGTTGAGACGCTCAACAGTTTGACGTTCTGGTTTGCCATTGCGTTGTGTATGATGTTTGCGCTTTTGACGATTCAGTTCCGCTCGTATTTGCAGCCGTTTATGATAGTGGCAATCATTCCTTTCGGCTGGATTGGTGTGGTGATAGCGCATTGGCTTGCGGGACAACCGATTTCGATGACAAGCGGCTTCGGGTTCGTTGCCTTGTCGGGAGTGATTATCAATGATTCTATTGTGATGATTGATTTTATTAACCGGCGGATACAAGAGGGTGCTGATGTGAATACGGCGTTGACGGAAGTGGGCGCAGACCGTTTTCGTCCGATATTTCTGACATCGGTAACGACGCTCGGCGGTTTGCTGCCGATAGTCTTGGCAACGGGACTTCAGGCGCAAATGGTTATTCCGATGGCATTATCGCTTGCCGGCGGCGTGGCGTTCGCCCTGTTCTTTGTTCTGTATTTTATACCGGTTCTGTACTCGTATTACGCCGACCTGCTCCGCTGGCACGGAATTGCATTACGTCAAATTGTGGGAGCGAATGAAAATTTGCGGTAATGAAAACGTCCTGTCCCCTCAAAACTCTTTTCAATCGGAAAATTTTCTGGTACAATGACCGGAAGTTGTTTTTGCCGTTTATTCTAACGGTACAAAATTTGCTTGTTTAACCGATGCAGCAGCACGGCAGCACCCTTTCGTTCTATGGAAAATTCGCAACTGATTACAATGACAATCGTTGCGGTTACGTCGATAATTTTAACCATCATCGTCCTTCGGCTCTTCGACCGGTTTTACCGCTCTGGAGCCGAACGATTGGCAAAAAACATTATCCGCCGTGCCGAAAACGACGTTAAAAACAAAATCCGGGAGGCGGACATTGCGGCAAAAGAAAAAGCCATTCGTCTCAAAGAAGATACCGAGAAATCATTCGCTTCACAGCGGGAAGAACTTCACGAACGTGAACGAATGCTCGACAAACGGCAGGACATACTTGACAAACAATCCGATGACCAGCGGAAGCAAGAAAAACTCGTCGAAAACACTCAACGCAAGTTGTCTGAACGGCTGGCAGAAACCGACCGCAAAAATGTCGAACTGACCAAACTGATTGATAAAGAACGTGTTTTGTTGTACGAAGCCTCTGGTTTGAACCGCGAAGAAGCCTCCGCAAAGTTACTGTTTTTACTCGAACGGGACCTGCAAAGCGAAGCCGGTTCGATGATAATGCGGCACGAAAAAAAGATGAAGGAGGCGTGCGAAACAATGACCCGCAATGTTCTGTTGCTGGCTTTGCAGCGTTATGCGTCTTCGCATACCGTTGAAACGACAACCGCCTCCGTTGACATTCCGAACGATGAAATGAAAGGGCGCGTTATCGGACGGGAAGGGCGCAACATCCGTGCCTTTGAAAAAGCGAGCGGAACGGATTTGCTCGTTGATGATACTCCCGGCGTTGTTGTCGTCAGTTGTTTTGACCCAGTGCGGCGGGAAATTTCGCGGATGGCTCTTGTGCGGCTTATTTCTGACGGACGGATTCATCCCGGACGGATTGAAGAAATCATCAATAAAACAACAGGCGAAGTGAATGCGTTCGTGATTAAAAGCGGTAAAGATGCGGCGCAGGAAGTCGGCATCTTCGACCTTGATGACCGGTTGATAGAGTTGCTCGGTCGGCTTTATTACCGGACAAGTTACAGTCAGAATGTGTTGAAACACTGCATTGAGGTTGCGTTCATATCCGGTTCGATTGCGGCTCAACTTGGTTTGAACGAAAAATTGGCGCGCCGCTGCGGATTGCTTCACGACATCGGTAAGTCTGCCGACCACGAATCGGAAGGCGGTCATCCGAAAATCGGGGCAGACTTGTTGAAACGTTTCGGCGAACCAGCGGAGGTGGTCGGTGCGGCGTTGGGACATCACGATGATGCCCGCATTGAGAATCCTTATACGGTCATTGTTGCAGCGGCGGATGCGTGCAGTGCTTCACGACCGGGTGCGCGGCGGGAGTCGCTGGAGTTGTATAATAAGCGGATGGACGAATTAGAAACGGTTGCGGCATCTTTCAGCGGTGTAGAACAGGCGTTTGCGATTCAAGCCGGTCGGGAAGTCCGTGTAATGGTCAACGCCGCACAGTTAACGGACGAGAGTGCCGCCAAAGTGTGCAGGGATATAGCGAAGACATTGACGGAAAAACTTAAATTTCCGGGTGAAATCAAGGTAACGGTCATCCGTGAAACACGGTTTGTCGAAACGGCAAAATGAGTACCGAAGAAACCGCCGTTTTGCGGCGGCTCTGACCCGTTGTATTACCGGTTATCAGGTTCTCAATTCATTAACCGCTTTGGCGGGACAGACGCTTTTGCACATTTCGCAGCCGGCGCACAGCAATGTGTTGACACGAACCTTGCCGGTCGATTGCTTTTCCAGTGCCGGACAGCCGAGTTTCAGACACGCTCCGCAAGCCTTGCACGCAGCATCTTCGATATACTGTACCGGACCGACCGGCTTGCGTAAATGCAGCGGACACGGTGCTTTCGAGACGATTAACCAAGGTTCCGGCGATTCCGTTGCCTCTTTCAATGCGGAAACCGCCGTCTTAATATCGCGCGGCTGAATCGTTCGTATATTTTTAATGCCGCAAGCCTTACCGATTTCCTCAATCGAAGCCTCGCCCGTTTCTTCACCCATCAAAGTCCGTCCCGACCCCGGATTATCTTGATGTCCCGTCATCGCCGTTATCCGGTTATCGACGACGATTATTGTCGATGAACCTTTGTTGTACGCAATGTCGAGCAGTCCTGTCATACCGCTGTGGAAAAACGTAGAATCGCCGACCATTCCGACGATTTTCTGTTTTTTCGCATTATGCTGCTGTGCCTTGTCAATGCCGTGTGCGACGGACACACCGCCGCCCATACAGAGAATCGTGTCCAAACGCGAAAGCGGCGGAGCGACACCGAGACTATAACAACCGATGTCGCCGGTAACAACAACGTCCAATCGTCCCAAAGCGTAAAATATCCCCCGATGAGGACAGCCCGGACATAACACCGGAGGACGCGCCGGCAGGTTTAATGGAGAATCGTTCGTTTCCGAATTTTCTCTTTTCCATTTGCCTTTTTCAATTTTCAATTCATTCAACACGTCCGGCGAGAGTTCGCCGATGTTCGGAATGAGCGATTTGCCTTCGCACCGGATACCAAGTGCCTTGATATGTTCTTCTAAAAAGTCTTCCAACTCCTCGACAATCAAAACGTTTTCAACTTGGGCGGCAAAGTCCTTTATCAGTTCATCGGGAAATGGAAACGGCATCCCGATTTTCAACACCGACGCTTCGGGCAGCACTTCACGAACGTACTGATAAGCAATACCGGACGTGATAATGCCGAATTTTTTATCGTTCCAGATAACCTTGTTTGCCGGACAGGTTTTCGCCGCGGCGGCAAGTTTCTTTAACCGCTCCTCCACTTTCAGACGCATCTGTCTTGCCCAAGCCGGTATCGGAACGAAACGCTGCGGATTTTTCTCAAAGACAACCGGTTTGCCGGATTCCTGCCGGTCGGCAACGGACACCAGCGACCGGCTGTGGGCAACACGGGTTGTGCTTCGCAGAATAACCGGCGTGTTATATTCTTCTGAAATCTGAATACCGAGTTTGATAAAATCTTTTGCTTCTTGCGAATCGCTTGGTTCAAGAATGGGGATTTTGGCGAACCGGGCATAATGCCGGGTATCCTGTTCGTTCTGCGACGAGTGCATACCGGGGTCATCTGCGACGACGGCAACGAATCCGCCGACAGTTCCGATATATGCCAGCGTCATCAGCGGGTCGGCGGCGACATTCAAACCGACGTGTTTCATCGTTGTTATCACTCTGGCACCGGAAAAACAGGCACCGGCAGCAACTTCAAAGGCAACTTTTTCGTTCGGCGACCATTCAGCATAAATACTGTCCTGATATTTTTCGCTGACATTTTCGAGAACTTCCGTTGACGGCGTACCGGGATAACCGGCAGCAACTGTTACACCGGCTTCATAAGCCCCGCGGGCAATCGCCTCGTTTCCAGATAAAAGCAACTTCGACATAAACTTGACCTAATGGACCTGTTCCCTCACCTTAATTTTAAGCCGCGAATACACGAATGATGAGGGAAACAGCCCTATTATCCACCTTCCTGCCGAAAGAGCAAGCAATATGCCGACAAAAGACAACGCAATGCCGAAACTAGGGCGTGTTGACGCAATTTCACCTTTCAATCTTTTCCATAATTTCGTCGGGAATGTCGAAGTTGGAAGACACTTTCTGAATGTCGTCGTGGTCGTCGAGCATTTCCATTAACTTCATTACTTTTGCGGCGGTGTCTTCATCGTTGACCGCAGCGCGGTCTTTGGGCATTAAACTCAACTGGGAGTCTTCCGCTTCGATGTCCGCCTTTTGCAGAGCCTGCGAAACGGATTCATAAGCGTCCGGCGCACAGGTAATTTCAAAGTTTTCGTCTGTTTCACTAACATCATCGGCACCGGCTTCGAGGGCGATTTCCATCACGGCATCTTCCGTTAGAACGGTTTTTTTTGCCGTCGTTTTCGGAATGACAAAAAGCCCTTTTTTCTCGAAGTTCCACGCGACGCAGCCGGTAGTACCGAGTTTTCCTCCGCAGGCTTCAAAGATTTTTTTGATTTCAGGGGCAGTCCGGTTGCGGTTGTCGGTAACGGCTTCGGCAAGGACAGCAACGCCTCCGGGACCATAACCTTCATAGACGAGTTCGTCGAGATTATCGTTATCGTCGCCGCCGCTGCCGCGTTTGATGGCTCGTTGGATATTTTCTTTCGGCAGGGAAACGGCTTTGGCTTCATCAATAGCCGCGCGGAGCCGAATGTTGTTATCGGGGTCGGCACCGCCTAATTTTGCGGCGATGATGATGGCTTTCGCCAATTTACTCCAAAGTTTTCCGCGCTTGGCATCAACCAACGCTTTCTTGTGTTTTATACCAGCCCAATGCGAATGTCCAGACATAAATTTTTAAGAATGAAACGTGAAGAAACGGTACGGTGTTGAGACACTTTTATTGTACTGTTAAGTATAATCCGGCTTGGTTAATAGTCAAGTCCCCGCCGCTCTTGATATAACTGCCGCTGCCGTCAAGACGTGAACGGGCTTTTTCATCACACTCCAGCCGCAACCGGCGATATGCGTACAGTTTTTAACGACTTAACCTGTGATAATACATAGACTTACGATATGTTCTTACAAAAATGCTAGGCAGGAGTATTCTCTTTTTCATTACAGTTGAACCACGGCTTTATCCATTTCGTCCAAAAGCCGCGGGAAGCGTCATTGTCTTTATCGCTTATCGTTTTCGGGACAACTTGCATCGGCAGCAAGATACAAAAATGCGAACCTGTGTTTTGTCCGCTTTCCGCAGTTAAGGTGCCGCCCATCAACTCGACAATACGTTTTGCTAATAACAAACTCGTGCCGATACCAAGATACTGCTGTCCGCCGGCATCGGCAGAACTATCCGCTGCAACGCTTTCGGCATCATCCGAAGACGACAGCGAAAACATCTTCGCTATCCGGTTCCGCTGATCGCTGTCTATGTGACCGGTATCCGTGATGTCAAAACGAATTTCGGCGTAAGAAATACCCTTGTGCATTTTCCAGGAGCCGAACGCTGCTGTTAAACCAACATCACCCTCCTGTGTCAGATTGATGTTATAACTTAAAAGCGTTATCAGCACCTGCCGCAAACGTTCGGGGGCACCGAAAACGTCCTTCGGCAACTCCGTTTCAAAATGCAGCGAAAAATGTATGTTCTTTTTCTCTGCCTGCGGCGAAACAATATCAGCAACGTCCTGAATCAAATACGGCAAATCGAACGGCTGCGGCTGGATAACGATTTGCCCCTCATCAAAGTTCGTCAAGTCGAGAACATTACCGACAACAGTCAAAAGACGCTTCTCGATACTCTGTACCGCCGCGACGGCTCCTAATTGACTCTTGTTGCGGCACTGCTGTTTCAAATGCTCAACGGCAGCGAACAATTCATTGAGCGGTGTTTTGATTTCCTGACTGATATGAGCCAGAAACCGGGTTTTGAATTTTTCTCCGTGTTCGGCTTCGATGAGTTTGATTTGGTCGCTCAAGTTACACCACGTCATCGCAATAAAATCGGTGAGTTCCGGTGTTACAATATAGTCGCACGTTGCCAGTGCCATATATGTAGTGCCGTCGTATCGTTTCAGACACGTCTCAAAGGTCATATTTTTACGCTGCCGCAATTGTTCGACAAATTTTATCCAGTCTTTTTCTGACGAAATCCACTGGTTGAAAAAATAGGCGCTCTTTTTACCGGATGCCTGCTTTTCATTTTGCGAAGACAGCGTTGCAGTGAATTCGTAATATCCCGCTGCCTGTCTTGCTGCCTCATTGCCGTAAAGGATAGTGCCGTCAATGTCCACCCAGCAAACCGGAAAGGCGGAATGTTCTATCACGGCTTGCGACCTTGTACGGAAACTCTCCGCAAGAATCCGGGCAGTTTCGTTATAAATCAGCAGACCGATAAAATTCTGCCCGATAGGAAAAACGACAACCTCGCTGTAACCGTCGGATAAGTCCGAATTGTAGATATGATAGATGCCTGATTTTCCGTCGGCGGCATCTTCGATTCCCTGCCGCCATTTGTCTCCGGTATCGTGCGAGGTAACGGATATGCCGGAGTATAATGACAGAAGCGAGCGTCCCTGTACTTCCTGAATTGTTTTACCATAACGCTTCAGTTCCGTTTCGTTTATATCCGTAATGGTGTAATCGGCAGGACGACCGGTTTCGTCACGGACGACGGCGGCAATGACGGCTCCGTTGGTCATCGCCGTGAAAAAACTTTTGTGCCGTTCTTCGTCAGCGTGCAATCTTTCAAGCAGTTGCTTGTTTTCGGTAATATCCCGAAGAATCGTCAGGACACCGTTGACTCCGCCGTCTTTATCAAGAATGGGAAAAACATTGCTGCGGAGCCATCTGCCTTTGCCGGTACTTTCACGAGGGTATTCAAAGAAGCGGATTTTCTCTCCCGCTCTTGTTCTTCCTTGCAGTCCAGCACATATCATACAATCGCCGCACGGTTCGCTGCGCTGGTGTAGAATTTCGTAGCAGTGCTGCTTTTCTAAATCGGCACAGGGAAACATTTGCACGAACGCATCATTCTTTTTGCGGATATGAAATGTTCGGTCGATACAAACGAGTCCATCACTGATGACGGTAAAGAGGTCGGGCAGAACAAGTTCTTCCGGCTGCGATGCCGAATCGGCTGATGCCGTCAGTTCCGTGTTATTGCTGGATATGTGCGTCATCGGAAGCGGGGCGATTAGAGAGACCGCGCAAGCATTCTACATCAACGCCGCCGTCTTTGCAACCGCAGGGGCTTCGCTTTGTGCTGCTAAAACTGGAAGTAGATAAACGCTCCGCCGCCGACAGAGAAAAACGTGAATATCATCAACAGCACAACGGCAACACCCGCCTGAATGAAAATGCCGGATTGGGCAAAACGTTCAGTACATACCGTTTTCCACGAAACCGGCGTAAAGTGCATAAAATAACCGAGCAAAAGCGTTAGAATAAACCACCAACTGAAACCGGATATTCCGCCGCTCCAGGCTGCAATACGTGAAATAACCGTCCACGCACAACCGGCACCGCTCAATGTTTCCGTTGCCTGCGACCGGAAGAATATCCAGCAAAGCACAACGATATGAAATGTTAAAAACCAGCGAAAAAAGAGAAATGCCTTTGACTGTCCTTCCAGATTGAGCAGCCGTTTTCCGCCGAAGAGGAGTCTTTCTATCGCCAACCAAATGCCGTGAATACCGCCCCAAATCACAAAGTTCCACGCCGCACCGTGCCAAAGTCCGCCGAGAAGCATTGTGATAAAAAGATTCCGGTACATATTGAACGTGCCGTACCGGTTACCGCCCAGCGGAATGTACAAATAATCCCGCAGCCAGGTTGAAAGCGAAATATGCCAACGCCGCCAAAAGTCAGTCAAACTCGTTGCCGAATAGGGACGGTTAAAATTGACCGGCAAACGGAAACCCAATATCGTTGCCGAACCGATGGCGATGTCGCTGTAAGCGGAAAAGTCGCAGTAAATCTGCATTGCATAAGCATAGACGGCAAGAAGCAGTGCCGCACCGGAAAAAAGTTCGGGATTCTTAAAAGCCGGGTCAACAAGCGTTGCAGCAAGGACATCGGCTATCATTATCTTTTTCAGCAAACCGGAGAGAATCAGGTAAAAACCGCGAACGGCTTCATCGTCGTTGTATGTTGGAGTGCGGTTTAATTGCGGGAGAAAGTCGGCGGCACGGACAATCGGACCGGCAACCAACTGCGGAAAAAAGGCAACGAAAAGAGCAAATTTCGGGAAATCATTGGTCGCTTTAATCTGTCCTTTGTAAATATCGAGCGTGTAACTCAACGTTTGGAAAGTATAAAACGAAATGCCGACCGGCAAGATGACTTGCAGCATCGGTACGGAAAGATGAATACCGCACAAGTCAGCCAGCATTTTGAAGTTTTCAAGAAAAAAATCGCAGTATTTGAAAAAGCCGAGGCAGCCGAGATTCAGCACCAGACAAAGCGTCAGCCAACTCTTACGGACAGTTTTGGAATCGCTGTGTCCGATAATCTGACCGGCAGTATAATTGGTAATGGTCGAAAATAGAATCAAACCGGAGAGCCGCCAATCCCAGCAGCAGTAGAAATAATAACTAACGGCGAGCAGCCACCAAATCCATAAGCGGGAGAACAAGACTGCGTAATTTACCCCCCCCCCCCCATTTTAACATTCTGTCAGAAATCTTCGATTGCAAAAAGACGATTAACCAAAAGACAACGGCAACAATCGGCAGGAAAAAAGCGTATTCAAAACTGTTAAAGAACATAATTTTAGCCGGTTATTTATTTGGCTCTTGCCTGGTATTGGCATTTTTATCGTATGATAAACTTGTTCGGTAACTGGGAAGTAGGCAAACTGTATAAATTCGATAAAATAAAA
>JAITQJ010000145.1 GCA_031288955.1 Planctomycetaceae bacterium
AAATTGGATACCCTCATCTGTTTTCCCCGTTTTTTTTCTCCGTTTTGTTTTTGTGCGGCGGCGGTGTTCTTTTGCAGCATTGCCGCTGCAAGCGAACCGGTCTATCGCCAAACAGACAAGAGCGATGTCCAATGGACTTTCAGCGATGCCGAAATGCCGGGTCCCAGTGCTGTCGTACAGGTTGGATTCGTTTCGGCAAAAAGGGCGAATCACCCCCAAAGGGCGGAAATTGCGGTATCGAACAACGGTTTAACGCCGCACTGCAAACCCTGTACGCCGATTACGCCGCCGCAATTTAAGCCGATAAAAGCAATTCCGCCCGCACCGACACTCTCGACTGCAAAAACGAATATCACCGGCGTTTCGCAAGACGAACCGGAATCAAACGATTCCGTCATCCGCATTGCTCCGGCAGTCAGCGAAGAGGATTCGCCGGTTGTACTGATGGCGGAGAAACAAATCAATCCGCCGCCTCAACCGCCGAAAGAATTATTGCCGAAGGCGTTGTCGGCGGAGGATAATACCGTACCGGAAACTGCTGCCGTTCCTTCCGGCTCTGATTCCGTCCCAGCGAATACTGCCGGTTCTTTGTCCGCCGATTTATTCACGCCGCATCAGGAATTCAGCGGCAGTTTTACCGCACAGCCGAAACAGTACGTGTACGTTGCGGCGGATATGGTCGGCGGCTTAACAGCAATGCCGCAGCAGCGCACCAAAGACGGAAACCGGTTTTTCCTGCCGAATATGCTGGCGAGCCGACCGAATGTTACCGAACATTTCAACGCCGCCGTCCAAAACCGGATTTGGGCAGATTACCGGCATTGGAATAATAACGATGCCGTCCAATCCGCCGCAGGTTATAAAAACCGGGGCAGCGAGCAATTTTCGTTCGGATTGGAACGGAAATTAGGCGAGGCGGTCTCCATTGAAGTCCGTGTACCGTTGTTGTGCAGGTTTGCTTCCGTGCCGCTTAACGGTCAGGAAGATGAAAAGGTTGCAGAACTCGGCAACATTACGGCTTTTTTGAAGAGCGTTATCCGCAAGACAAAATGCTGGACGGCAACGGGCGGTATCGGCGTTGCTGTGCCGACGGCGAAAGATTATTGGTCAACCGGCAGCCGATTGAGCAACGAATTATACTATCTGGTATCGTTTGTCGGCTTGCAGTGGCATCCGAAAGAAGCGTCATTCGGACATATTGTCATTGAAGCAGATGTACCGCTCAACGAAAACAAATTGGCGGGAAAATCGTTAGACGGGCAACAGGTTATCCGGGCGGGTGTTCAGTTAGGACATTGGATTTATCAATGCGAACCGTGCCGGTTGGGTGCATTTGCGGAAGCGGATTATGCGGTGATAACGGACGGTTCGGCAGGCGTTTCAGCCGGTACAATCACGGTCAGTGCGCTGCGTTCCCGCAGCCATACCTTGACAGGCACAGCCGGTCTTTCGGCGGTGTTTAACCGCTTGACGATAACGAATGCCGTGATACTGCCTTTGGAACATACCGGTCAATCGTTCAGCGCCGGCTACAATCTGTCCCTGAACCGCTGCTTCTAGCCCCAAAATATTCAGAACCGCCATCGCAAGATGGCGGCAAAACATCTTTTTTTCTTGTTTTTGAAAATTTCTGTCTCCCCCTCTTGACGCATTGTTGACAAGATGTAGAATGTTCACACGATAAAACTTTGAAGCGTAAAATATATTGTCTGCTTCAAATTTTTATCGGCAATTACCCCTGTTGCCAAGCAGCAGGATTCACTTTAATCTCCTTCAATAAGAAAGGATAGTATATGTTCACAACAAGTTTGAAGCAGCGTAGTGCTGCAAAATTGACCTCACGTAATGCGGGAAAGAAATCCCGCAGCGGATTCACGCTCGTTGAACTCCTCGTCGTCATCGCCATCATCGGTATTCTCGTCGCCCTCTTGCTTCCTGCTGTGCAAGCCGCAAGGGAAGCGGCAAGACGAATGTCCTGCACAAACAACCTCAAACAATGGTCGCTGTCATTGCACACTCACAGCGATGCCAAAAACGAACTGCCCGGCTTGGCTCCGTCCACCAAACGAGGATATTCCCCGCAAATCCGTTTGGCTCCCTTCATTGAGCAGGTTGCCGTGTTTCAAACACTCGATTTTGAACAAGACCTTTTGAGCGGCACAAACACGATGTCTGGAACCGACTGGTTTATGACACACGCCATTACTGCTGCGGAAGCCGCACTGCCTCTTGCCCGTTGTCCCAGCGATGGCGGAGCCTCTAAAAGAAAGACTACCTATTCCAGAGAAGAGGGAAGAAGAATTGCCGATGGTGCTGCCCCCCTCGAAGGCGGAACTACCAACTATATGGTCTGCACCGGAAGTGATTACTCCCGCTACAGAGCACCGGGCAGATATAGCATACCAAACACAAATCCGGCGGGAGGAACGGTAGAAACAGTTCCGAACGGAATGTTCTGGCATACTTACGACCCGAAAATGACCAAGCCGGCAGATACCGTCATTGACGAAACCGCACCATCGCTCGCCGCCGTTTCGGACGGTCTCTCCAACACAATGGCATTTGCTGAAGCGTTGGTCGGAAACGATGATGCGAGCCAAAATGCGTGGAACGGGCAGTACG
>JAITQJ010000065.1 GCA_031288955.1 Planctomycetaceae bacterium
TCTTTCCAACTTATCATTCTGCCTGTGTAACAAGCCATCTGACCGAGTATCGCCATCATTGTACTATTCACGACATAATCGCCGGAATCAATTCGTTCGCCTTTGCGAATCGCATTGAACAGCGCAACCTGTTCTTCTTTATGCCCGCCGAGTTTCGCTCCCGTATAGTTCCAATTCGTTTCACCAACGATTTTAGCGGAAGTCCAATAAGCCGTTCCTTTGGAACCGATAATCAAATCATCGTAGGAATCGTAACAACCGGTTGCCGTTCGGCACAGCGCATAAAGCCGCAGTGTGTCGCCGGGATAAATGAATCCCGCCGAATGATGGTCGAAGACACTGCCGAATTTCCGGTCTATCATCGAAGCCCTGCCGCCCATTCCGAAGGCGTGAGACGGTGTCTTCCCGCCGAGCAGCCACGTCATCCGGTCAACGTTGTGGACAAGCGACTGCGTGAAGTCATCGCCGGAAAGCCAACTGAACATATACTGGTTGTAAACCTGTACATCAAGTTCGGACATTCCTGCCGGATAACCGCGGACACCGTACGGGCTGCGCAAAAAGGTACTCTGAATCATCCGCACATCGCCGATTGCCCCGTTGTGTATCTGTTCGACGAGTGCCTGGTACTGCGGACAATACCGGCTTTGCAGACCGGAAAGGAACGATAATTTCTTTTCCCTCGCCAGTGCAACGGCTTCTTCCAACGTGTGAATTCCGGCAGAATCAATGGCGTTCGGCTTTTCGACAAAAACGTGTTTACCGGCTTCGACGGCGCGTTTGGCATAAAGCGGATGAAACTTGGCGGCGCAGGCAATCAGAATGACATCGGCACCGGAACCGATTACGCCTTTGTCGTTATTGAAGCCGTCAAAGATGCGGTCATCCGTCACGTCAACTTGTTCGGGAAACTGTTTCCGCAGCGCATTGACACCGTTGGTTGCCCTGTCTTTGAAGTAGTCGCCGATGGCAACGAGGCGGACATCTTTACCGGTGCCTAATGCCTGATTAGCAGCACCGAGTCCGCGTGAGCCGCTGCCGATTAAGCCGATTTTAATAACATCGCTTCCGGCAGCGTGGACATAGGCTGCCCCCGTCAAAGCCGCGGCGGCAATACCGGTACGTTTGAGAAAGTCCCGGCGGTTGTTTTTCGAGCGTTTGGTTGTCATTGAACTAGTCGTGTCAGAGGCTTCCGCCCCCATTCTAACGCAGTAAAGTTGGTCCGTCAAGAACCGTATGCCAAAGCCGCCGTCTTGCGATAGCGGCTTTATGTTCCACCTTTATTAGACATCAATGCGCTGCTTGAAATCCAGTACCCGCGTTTGCATTCCCGCTTTGGCGAACACGATGTAAAGTACGAAACCAACGATGAACGCCGAAAGCGGCGGACACGGAATTTCAAAAGGCATCGCTTGTCCCAGAAATTTCGTAACAACAAGTGTTGCTCCGCCGACAATAAATCCGACAAGCCACGAAAGCCAGCCCGCCGGATTGAAGCCCGCACGAGGTCCCGCCCATTTGAAACCGGACAAAATGTAATCCGCCGCCATCGCTCCGCAAATCGGTCCAAACGACGCTCCAATGACCGTGAACACATCGCCCGCTTGTCCGGCATAACCGGTGATAACCAACGCGATTGCTGCCGCAACACCAACACCGCACGAAACCCACGGATTGATTTTCGGAAACGATGTTTTAATGCAGTCCGCTGCAATCAGTGTACAAAAACACGCAGACGGAAACGCCGCAATCGCCAGCAGGAACATACAGATTTTTCCGATTTGGTCGCCGAGAACCGCTCCAAGCAAACCCGTAACCGGAACAACGTCCGGCGAGGTCTTTTGTACGCTTGCAACGACAATCAGCGCGATAATACCGCTGACAATGGTCGGCAGAACAACGCCGACAAGTCCGCCCAGTTGAACGGCAGTACCGTTTTTATTGCCGCTTCCAAAACCGACACCGGCAGCACCGGCAGTGGCGAAAAAGCCGATGACATAAGCGCACATCAGCGAAACAACGCCGAGTTGTGCATTGCCGTAAAGTTTGACTCCTTCGGTAACGTTCGGAATTTTTGACGCATCAAAACTGCCGGCAGTCCCCAGCGTTTTCACGAGCAGCAGAACGAGAATCGCAATCGGAATAATCGGCATAAACGAAGCGACTTTACCGACATATTGAATTCCTTTCAGTCCCATAAACATCGCAATTAAAGCCCAGACGGTTCCGATACCGAGATGAAGCGGCGACATCATTCCTTGTCCGAACGGGGCGGCAAGCAGGAGACCGGCAAAAAAAGCATTGACGCTTAACCAGCCGAATTGCAGCAGTCCCATCAACAGACCGGGCATCAGGTAACCGCCGGTTACGCCGTAAGTTGAGGTGCCGACAACGGCAAGCGGCAGACCGGTTTTCATACCGAGCATACCGGGGGCAAGGTAATAGAGAAAATGACAGAGAAAAGCGGCGAGGATAAGCGAACCGATAGCGAGCGGCAATCCGCAGGACAATGTTCCGCCGGCAATACCTTGTCCGCCGGTGGGGACATCTTGCCAGAAAACGAACCAAAGCATTACACCGGCGTAAGTTGCGGCGGTTGTTGTGAGCCAGCCGGAGCGGGCTTCTTTCGGATTCGGCGTTGCCGAAGTTACATAATTGGGCAGTTGTGCCATAAGGGTCTCCTTTGAACGTTAAAGAGTTGTTTCGGTGAATACGGCAGATTATAATACTTTGACGCAAATATAAAAGAGGTTTTGCAGGTGACATACAGCGGCTTACAAAAAGATTTACAGCAGTTGGACGTAACATTGCCGATGAGCGATGATTTGTCCGTCCTTGCAAAAAGATTAACCTTTGCCGGTTTGAGCGTTCCGAACCGGTTTGTTGTCCAACCGATGGAAGGCTTTGATTCCGGTACCGACGGTGAACCGCTGGAACTTGGTTTCCGCCGCTACGAACGCTTCGCTGCCGGAGGTGCGGGACTGATATGGTTTGAGGCAACCGCCGTCCGTTGGGATGCCCGGTCAAACGAACAGCAATTTTGGATTAACGAAAAAAGCGTCGGAAAGTTTGCCGAACTGCTCGAACACACCCGGTCAACGGCGCACAAAGAAGACGGACACGATATTGTAACCGTTCTTCAACTGACACACAGCGGACGCTACAGCAAACCGCAGCGGGGGAAACGCAAGCCGGTTATTGCTCAGCACAGCGGCGTTCTTGATGCGGCGCACGGTATAGCCGGCGATTATCCGCTGATAAGCGATGCCGAACTTGACCGACTTCAGGACGATTACGTTAGTGCGGCGAAACTTGCCGCCCGTGCGGGTTTCGACGGCATTGACGTGAAAAGTTGCCACGGTTATCTGCTCAATGAATTGCTCGGTGCGCACACAAGGGACGGAAAGTACGGCGGGGCGTTTGAAAACCGGACGCGTTTTCTGCGGGAAACAATACAGCGTATTGCCGAAGAGGTACCGGGTGTTTTTGTTACAAGCCGATTGAGTGTGTATGATGCCGTGAAATATCCCTGGGGATTCGGCACGGACAAGGAGGACTACAGAAAGCACGATTTAACGGAACCGAAGCAACTGGCATCATTGTTACAAAAAGCCGGTGTTCCGCTTTTGAATATCACCATCGGCAATCCGTATTTTAATCCGCATTACAACCGCCCGTATGCGAAAGCGGCAAGCGGGACGGCAGCGTACGATGAACATCCTTTGCGGGGAGTTGTCCGTTTTGTGAATATCGTTCGGGATATGCAGCAGTCGTTCAACGGGGCGGAAAACACCGTACCGATGATTGGAGCGGGGACGGCTTGGCTTCGTGAACGTATTCCGAAGGTTGCGGCAGGCATCATCGCCAGCGGCGGGGCAGCGTTGTTTGGACAGGGGCGAAGCAGTTTTGCGTACCCGAATGCGCCGCGGGACATTTTAACGAGGGGCGGAATGGACGCGAAACAGGTATGTGTTGCGTGCAGCGGCTGCACCAATTTTATGCGTGCCGAGCATCCGGCAGGCTGCTGTGTCCGCGACCGGAAATTCTATTAGACTTGTTCGGTAACTGCCGAACGATTAGATAAAACCTTGTAAAAGCCTACGTTTTATTTTATCGAATTTATGCAGTTTGCCTATTTTTCGGTTACCGAACAAGTTTATTAAAAGGCGGTTCTATTTGACTTCTTTACCGCACGTCAGCATTTGGGAGCCGAAGAACGGGTTGAGAAGTTTCGGATTGTCCTTTTGAATCCAGCGTCCGAGCGTCAAAACCGGCGACATCGGACATTCAAAGACTTTCGCCTGCCGCTTGTCCGGCGGTTGAGCGGCAACAAAGTTGGCAGCCGCATTGCTGAACGGCTCAAAACCTTTGCGGGCTGTTTGCAGCGAGGACGGTATTTTTTTACCCGGCTGCAACTGTCTTGATAACGGCAGCAGCGTCGCCCGAACGGCACCGGTTGTCTGTTCTGTTGCCGCTAAAATGTCCGGCAGAACTTTTTGATAACCGGCGAGGTCATCTTTTGCCAGCGCATCGGCACCTGCCGACAAACTCTGCACCAAATCAGCGGGCAAAGCCAGAACGGCGAATTCGGCACTGCTGTCCGCATTCACCGGTATTGCCGCTAACGCTGCGGACAGCATTAACGTAACAAAAACGATTTTCCGTAACATCTACTCTTCTCCTTATGTACATTACCGCCGCCGATGAAACACTTCCTCCTGCCCCTGCTGCGGCGTTTATACATTCAGAGGCACAGCAGGATTATCGCACGTTCCGTTCCCGTGTCAATGGTTATTCAATCGGCACGCTTTTGAGATAGAACGTATCGGGACAGAGGTCTTGACCGTGAGTCCAAACGACAGTTCCGTATTCCGCCTTCGCCTGGGAAAAATAACTCCAGTCCCGCAGTTCCTCAAACCAAACGCTCCGACCAATGTAGGGAGTCATATCGAAGTATTTACGTTCGCCGTTTTCAAATGTCAGCGTTAACGTGTAATCCCTGTGCGGCTCGACATCGACAATTCTCGGATTCAACTCTTCTCCGATAATGTATTCCGTTTCAACTATTTCTGCGATGGACATCTTTGAGACTTTATTTAGAACAAATCGAAGTTGGGGCGGTTATTCATCGTTCCCGTTAGCCGTTATTTTACTACACCAATTTTTAACATAAAGGAATTATCCGCAGCGGCTCAATACCGTTGACGGCTAAATTCCAACATTGCATCAATTCGTCCGTATGAATATCAATCCACGTTTGAACCATTCGCAATTTTTTAGGAGGTAATTTTCCTGCGAGTAATTCGCCGTCCGCAATGGAAATGACGGCTTCTGTATCCTGATAACATACGTGAATGTGCGGTAAATGGTGCTGCTTATTGTCATACGTATGCATCAATACACGAATCCCATAAAACGATGACAAGACCGGCATAACATTAGACTTGTTCCATAACTCATTTTTGCCACGAATACACGAATGTCTGACGAATAACTTTTTATGTTTTCTCGATTATTCGTACTTTATTCGTGGCTAAAAATAAAGATACT
>JAITQJ010000221.1 GCA_031288955.1 Planctomycetaceae bacterium
TGCCAAGTATCGTACCCGTTTCGACAAACGGTGTCAACCGCCTCTCTCAACGAACGTGCCGATATTCTACAATGTATGAAAATTCCGTCAATGCCCCCCTAAAAAATTTTTACCCGCAAATGACCAAAACGGCTGTCCAGGCATTTTACCTTAATTCCGCACAAGCGAGCGCAAGCAAAATCGCAAGTAATTTTGCTTGCGATTTTTTCAAATAACCTTGTGTCCGTTCCGACAAAAAGCAGTTTTTGGCGAAATGACGGCGGCATTGCACTATTTTTTTCAATATGTTAGAATTGGGGCGGTTTTCATTTACCCCATTACTAATATGCAGCGATTAAGCGAATGGTTCAGCGGACGGATTTTTCAGTTCGTTCACGGCAATAATCTCGTCTATAACACTTGCTGGGAAGACCCCCGAATCGATAAGCAAGCCCTTAATTTAACACCCGATGATAACTTGCTCGTTATCACTTCCGCGGGCTGTAATGCGTTATCCTACGCCCTGACTGGTCTCAATCACGTTTACGCCGTCGATATGAACCCCCGTCAAAATGCGCTGCTCGAACTGAAAATTTCCGGCATCCGTAATCTTGATTATGAAACGTTCTTTCAACTCTTCGGGAACGGCAGATTAACGGGTGTGAAAAGCATCTATCACGCCAAACTCCGCAATGATTTGCCGCCGTTTGCACGGAAGTATTGGGACAAAAAAATCGGACGGTACTTCGACAGCAAACGGAAATCATTTTATTGGCACGGCACAACCGGCACATTTGCACGGCTGATAAACAGCATTATTGACCGCAGCAAAATGCGCTGCGATGTTCACGACATTCTCAATGCCCAATCGCTGGAAGAACAGCGGGAAATATGGGAACGGCTGCGAAAAAAACTCTGGAGCCGGCTGGTGCGGTTTCTGATGAATCGGGACACAACACTTTCGCTGCTCGGCGTGCCGCGGGCGCAGCGGAAACAAATTGAAACGCAGTACGAAGGCGGTGTCGTCAAGTTCGTGCAGGATTGTCTGGATTCGGTTTTCGGCACGTTACCGGTGCAGGATAATTATTTCTGGCGGCTCTATGCTACCGGCAGTTATACGCCGAGTTGCTGTCCTGAATATCTGGAACGGAGCAATTTTGATGCCTTAAAGGGCGGTTTGGTAAATCGAATCAGTACGCACGCGGACACGGTTGAGGGATTTTTGCGGAAGAATGATGTGCAGATTTCCCGATTCGTGCTGCTTGACCATATGGATTGGCTTTCGCACCATCTTTACAATGCGCTGGTGTCGGAATGGGATGCGATACTGTTGCGGGCGGCACCGCACTGCCGGATATTGTGGCGCAGCGGCGGTTTACGGACGGAGTACATTGACACGGTACCAGTGGAGTATCAGGGGAAAAAAACAGAGTTGAACAAGATACTGACGTTCGACACAGCACAGACGCAAAAACTGCATAAACTCGACCGCGTTCACACTTACGGCAGTTTTTACATTGCCGACCTGAAGTAAGGCGGTGCTGCACGCTGCCTAATCGTAGCCTCAATTTATAAATTCATCTTGTCGTAAACCTGCTGGTATGTTACGGCAAATACCGACTGCATTATTTCGTTTAACACGCCGTTTTCCGCACTGATGTGCAGCGTGTACTGCCGGTACACTAATTCTTCGTCGGGATACAAATCCTGCGGTGAGGAAAACGAATTGACTTCATAACATTTCATCGTACCGGCAATCCCCGTATCCCGTTTGCCGTAGTTTGTGAAACGCAGAAAACTTTCAAGAGCCGGTGATTGACCGCCGGCAACCGGCTCCCGGCTATTGTTTTGAAATGTCCAAAGCGTTAACGTACCGCTGCGAAACTCAATCGAACCGACTACGGCAGCCGCATTATTGCGCCGCAGTGAAAGTTGGCAGCGTCCCTCACCATCGGCAGCGAACAGCAGTTTATCGGACAAGTGCCGGATACGCTGGTGCGGCGAAGCCCCTAAAAAATCCAGACGGTACGGAAACTTATCCGACTCTTCGTCTTCGTCGTGAATGACCGGCACGATGACTGCCGTATGTCCGGCAGCGTTAAACATTCCCCGCATCCGGCTCGACACAACGGCTTCATCGTTTGAGCGGACGGCATTATGTGTTACGAAGCCGACTGAAAGGACGTTTGATTCGTTTAATCGTTCGGCAATCGCCGCTGTATTCGTCATACCGGCGGCGGCGGCGGTGCCGCTGCTGAAATAACTGCCGAAAGCGGCATTGATGTCTATTGAATCAAGGAGCGACACGGTTCGTTTTAATTGAAACCGGACGGCTTTTCCGTTAGCATCGCTTGCGTTAACGGCTGCGGTTAGAACGACTTCGGAGGACGAATCGTTTTCGATTTCGTACGCAGCGGCGACGGGAGTGATTGTCCAAATATCTTCTCCGCCGAAGTTGCAGATAGTCTTTTCTGGTGTCCGTTTATCGATTTCTGCGACGTTAATGAAGCCGAAACTTTCGCTGTCGAAGCCGTCGCAGCAACTTGTCATTACTTGCCCGTTCCAGAGGGGACAGACGGCGGCGCGTCCGCCTGAACGGTTGCTTAATTCAACCGTTGCGGTTTGTTTTGCCAGATAAGCCAAAGCCGTTCGATAGGACATTGCTCTTTGTTTTTTTTGTGTACAACCGGTCCCTCATTGGTATAGTTATAAAAGAATCGGCGGACTTTTCAATGTATGCCGACGTTTCTGCGTTCCCGCTGATAGGCACTGGTGAGAATGGCGTGCATTTTGTGAAAAACTTCCTTCTCCACGCCGAAGAATCCTTTGAAGTCTGTATCATTTTGGGTGAGTGTGTGCTGCCCGCGTTTCATCATCGACTCCTTGACGAGGAAAGAAAAACCCTCATCGTACCATATCTAGGCAATCAGGGGAATACCAAATCACGAATCGCCTAAATTAACGTTACCGAACAAGTCTATTACTTGCTTTTTCGGCAGGAAGGTGGATAATAAAGTTATTCCACTAATTATTCGTGCACTCGCTGCTTGAAATTTGAAGTTAAGGAACAACTCCAATGATGAGACGTTTTTATTGTTTATCCCTGTTGGCGGCATTGGTTGCCGGCTGCAACAGGACGGATACACCGGCAGCAGGCGGCGGTACACCGGCAGCGGCGGACGCTAATACCGTTTCAATGCCGACGGAACAAATGCTTAACGACCTTGGTCCCGTTAACGGCATTGCCGTCAATCATCTCCTGCCCGATACGCTGTTTATTATCTATGGACAGCCGAAGCGGCTGTTGACTTCGCCGCTGGCAAAGGGAAATGAACCGATTCTCGAAGCGATATTAGCACAAGCCGGCACGCAAATTTTCAAGCCGGACAAAATCGAGCGGCTTATCATTGCCGTTGCAAATCCGGCGCAGGTTCCGATAACGGCTTCCGACCCGCAAAAACCGGAAGCGGTGCCGAAGACGCAAATTATTCCGATTGCCCGCCGGGTAAGTATTTACCGTTTTGAAGCCCCGATAACGCCGCCGATGATTCTCGCCCCGTTCATCGGCAGTGCGGCTAACGATGAAAACAAAATCAACTCCTTAAAACACACCGAAGGCACAGCAGAGTATTACGATGTTACTCCGCTGGACCTTGGTTCGCCGCAGAAAGCCGCCGTTGGTTTAATTGATGACCATACTGCCGTTGTCGTCGAAGGACAGAGTGAAGACATTCGCAGCGTATTTTTGGGAACGGCAAAAAAAAGTGCCGCCGCCCAGCGTTTCCAGCATACGGTGCTTGCTGATTCGGAAATAACGCTTTTGACTTCGCTCGAAGGCACTTCGGTCAACGCCCGGACAATCGATCAAATTCTGACGCAATTTGCCGTTTTGCCGGAAAATGTTGTTAAAGCCGTTTCCGAAAATCTGCGGGCACTCTCGTTTTCGCTGAATATTTCAGCGGAAGCCGGCAAGCCGATTGTGTCAATGCGTGGCGAAGGAAAAAGTGAAGACGGAGCCAAAGCGATTCATTCGGCATTGCAGGGCTGGCTCATTGATGCCCAAACGACGTTTGCGGCGATGGATGATGAAGCAAAAAAAACGTTTTGGATGCCGCAGGAGTTGGCAGAGAAATTGCTGGCATCGCTTCTGTTGAATGTTGATAAAACGGTTGTAACGGCGGCGTTGAACAATTTCGATACACTTGTACCGAATGTAACGGCAGCGTTGACGGCTCGGCAGCAGGCAGCACAGCAAGCGCAAATTCAGCAGCAGCGGATTCAG
>JAITQJ010000240.1 GCA_031288955.1 Planctomycetaceae bacterium
GTGTGTTTAACCACAATCTTACGATTACGGCTCTGAACAATCACAACCTTATATTTTGCTACGATGTCCCGATACATTCCCTTCATTTTCGCTTTTTTGTTGTCTGTTTTTTCCGTTTGCGGCGTGGAGACTAGGGCAGCGGAGAGCGTGAAACTATGCCAATCTTATGAATTATGGGAAGAGTGGGATGCGCTCAAGGGCGGTGATACCGAAAAATACGAGCGGTTGAAGGCAGAACACAACAGAACGGCTCGAACGGTTGGGGTGCCGCCCGAAGAGGCAAAGGCTGAAACGGAACGGATAAGGCGGCAAGAACAACAAGAGAAAACGCGTAAGGAGCGGGAACAACAAGAGAAAACGCGTAAGGAGCAGGAACGACAAGAGGAAGCACGCAAGGTGCAAGAACAACAAGAGAAAGCACGTAAGGTGCAGGAACAACAAGAGGAAGCACGCAAGGTGCGGGAACAACAAGAGAAAGAACGTAAGGAGCGGGAACAACAAGAGGAAGAACGCAAGGAGCGGGAACAACAAGAGGGAGAACGCAAGGCGGGCGACCTGTTAAGGTGGACGATTAATGACGTGAAGTTTCGTTTCCATTATTGTCCAGCGGGAACGTTTATGATGGGTAGTCCAGCCGAAGAAACTGGTCGCCACGGCAATGAAACGCCGCATCAGATAATGTTGACGCAAGGTTTTTGGATGGGCGAAACGGAGGTAACGCAGGAACAGTGGGAGTCGATAATGGGAGATAATCCGAGTAAATTCAAAGGGGCGAAGTTACCGGTGGAATGTGTATCGTGGGACGATTGTCAGGATTTTGTGAAAAAATTAAACGCACTTGGCACTGCGCCGAAAGGTTACACGTTTGCGTTACCGACAGAGGCACAATGGGAATATGCTTGCCGGGCGGGCAGCACGACGGCATATTGTTTTGGTGATGACGTGTATTTGCTTGACGCATATTGCTGGGACAGCGACAATAGCGACGAGAAAACGCATAAGGTTGGTATAAAGAAGGCGAATGTTTGGGGTTTGTACGATATGCACGGTAACGTATGGGAATGGTGTAGTGATTGGTACGGTCAGTATCCACGTCCGACCGCATCGGCTTCTAAACGGATTGACCCCGTAGGTGCTTCGTTCGGCACTATCCGCGTAAGCCGCGGCGGCAGTTGGTACTACGAATTGGAACATTGCCGGTCGGCGTTTCGGTACTACTGTACGCCTGACTTCGATAATGCCGACTGGGGCGTACGCGTTGCCCTAGTTAGTGATGAGTAAAAAGAACATCGGAACCGCGAACATAAGTCCGCAGTTTCTGTTTATGGCAATCTTACGATTGCGGCTCTGAACGTTCGCTCTGAAGTTTGCGTCAATGTCAAAGACGATGTAAGGCAGTAACGGCTTTCATATTACTATTGATACTCTTTCGAGGCAATGTCAATCGCCTTCGGGGTTGAGTCTGTTTGCGTTCCGCCGTGAATACTGCGAATCCGAACCGCAACGAAAAACGGCTTTTTGTCCTCTTCGGTCAAATACCACCAATACTCGCCCTTGTTCGGCAAATTGATGGAAATCGGCAGCCACGGACCGTCTTTGTTCGTTCCCCGAAGAATATCAATTTGGGCATCCTGCCAAAGTTCATCGCCCGTATTCCAATGGACAACTATCTGCGGCTTGTCGGGGCTGTCAATCCATCCCAGACTGTTTATTTTCCCCGCCTGTATCGGTTTTGCCTCTCCCCCTGACTGCACCGCCGCCGGTAATGTATCTTGCGTTGATACCGCCGGCACCGCCGCTGCCGATTTGCCCGCCGCAATTTTACCGCCAACTTTGGCTTCGCTTTTCGCCGGCTGAATGTCGAAAAACGATGCCATATTATTAAAAACGCCGTCAAGCGAATCATCGTCGTTCTTCGCCGGTGCCGGATTCGGAATCACGTCCAAGTCGGGAAACATCGGCATTGCCGCAGACGGATTTGCCGCAGCATACGTCTCTGCCGTCTTTTTTGTAACATTTGTATCCGCCGTATTCGTTACAATATCTGTCTCCGCTTTGACCGGTCGGAACTTTTCAGGTTTCGGCGGAGTAAGCGGCATTTGCTCTCCCGGCTGTTTCGGCGGCGGAGTCAACTCCGTCGGTGCTGCCGATGCCGTTCCCACGGCAACACGGAGTTGCGGACCGGACGGTGTAACACTGATGTTTCCTGATTCGCTGACAGTTCGGAAAGCAAACCAATACTCGCCGTCGCCGGCAGCAGTGAAGGCAAAACGTTTGGCATCAACGGGCAGCCGTTTGACAGAATACCAACGCCGTCCCCGGTCTTGTGAAACGAGCAGTTCAACTTCTTTTATCGGGTCGGCACCGCCGGCTGCACGGAGTTCAAAAGGTATCGTCAGGTTCCGAACTGTTGTATATGTCAACGGCGGCAAAGTCTGTGCGGGCATTTTGTTCACGAGGAATAATGCCGCCAAAACGAGAACACCGATTAAACGGAGCGTAAAAGTCATTGCTGTCCCAATCCAGCAGTTTCTGAATTTTGCAACGCTGTCCAATTCGGCAAATTTCGGACGCTTCCGCTGTCTATTTCCGGTTTTTATCCCTCAAAAAGAAAATAGCAGGCAGGAAATAACGTTTGTATCGGAAATATCAGCACCGGCTTATTGTCCATACACCGTCCAGGTGGAGGCAGCGGTATTTCCTTTCATCCCCGCTTCTTCTTTTTTTGGGTCAATGCCGTAATGAAACACCTTGTAGCGCAAAATACGCGGTGTTGTACCGAGTTCTAATGCTGCCGCTGCCATATTACCTTTTGTCCGCTTTAATGCTTCTAAAATCGCCGGACGTTCCACCGCTTCAACCCGGTCTTTCAAACTCGTTACGCATCCCGCTGTGCCGCCCGAAGTTCCCGAAGACTTCTGAACACGCTGCAGCGTTTGAGGCAACTGCGAATCGTAAATCATTCCGTTATGACTCAACAAAATTGCCCGCTCTATCGTGTTTTCCAACTCCCGAACGTTGCCGGGCCATCGGTAGTTGAGCATTAAATCAACCGCCGCCGCACTAATTTGTTTAATGTCCTTATTCATACGCTTGGCATTCGTTTCAATGAAATGATTCGCCAGTAAAACGATGTCGCTGCGTCTGTCCCGAAGCGGCGGCAGCACTATCGGAAAAACATTAATGCGGTAATACAAGTCTTCGCGGAATGTTCCCTGTGCCATCGCTTCTTCCAGATTCCGGTTTGTTGCGCAAATCAGCCGAACATTTGCCCGCCGTGTCGTGCTGCTGCCGACCCGTTCGTACGTCCGCTCTTGCAGAAGCCGCAGAATTTTAACCTGTATCGACAGCGAAAAGTCGCCGATTTCATCAAGAAAAAGTGTCCCGCCTTCGGCTTCTTCCACACGTCCTTTACGCAGCGAAATCGCACCGGTAAAGGCACCTTTTTCGTGTCCGAATAATTCGCTTTCGAGCAGATTTTCGTTCAACGCCGCACAGTTCACCCGCACAAAAGCGGCATCTTTCCGGTTGCTTGCGTTATGAATTGCCGCTGCCGCCAACTCTTTGCCCGTACCGGATTCGCCGCGGATTAACACCGTCGCATCGCTTGGAGCAACCTGATAAATTGCTTGATAAACATCGCGCATCACCATTGAGTTGCCGACAAGATTTTCCGGTCGGAAACGCAGCAACTCTTCTTTTAGCCGGATATTTTCGGCTTCGAGAGAACTTTGGATTTCCGCATTCTGCCGCCGGATTTTCACGTCGTATGCAATCATACTGGCAACGATTTTCAAAATCTGCACATCGTGGTCGAGTCCAGCGTTGTCGCCTTCGTATTTTTTATCAACGGACAATGTTCCGAGAACTTCATTTTCGCAAACAATCGGTACGCAGATAAAACTGATTTCTTCGCTGATTTTTTTTCGCCGGTTATAAATCCGGTCGAGAAACATTGGTTCTTCGGATATTTTCGGAATGGCTATCGAGCGTCCGGTTTCGATGACCTGTCCGACAATTCCTTCGCCCCGCTGGTATGTCAATTTGCCTTTTTGATAGGATGTAATACCGTGTGCGACTTCGAGAATCAGCCCTTCCTTATCGGGCGTAACGAGCAGGATGATTCCGCGGGTCATATCGAGTTGGCTGTGGAGCAGATTCAGTGTTTCGGACAGGGTGTTTCGTTGGTCGAGTTCGGAGCCGATGAGACGGCTCAGGCTCAAAACTGCCTCCAATTCTAAAGCCCTGCGGGAGTCGAGAAAGACTTTATCCATACAAAATTTTGGGAAGCGTTGACTAATTTATAGACGCTGCTACAATGTTCGGACCTGACAAGTCCTTCTATTATAGGAGGCTGTATGTTTGCGTGCAAGAGGTGCGGCGGGGAACACCGCGTCAAAATGGTATCGTCATAGGAAAAGACTCTAGGCAAGCATCTCACGTATTTTTTAGTAATTTTTTGATGATATTGTATAGATTTTCTTTTCGGTGATTGAAGCGGAACTCATATTCTTTTAAGTGCAGCATAAAGGTTTGCGAAGCACACCCAAGCAGCGGTAATTTTACAAGAGTACGGTGAAAACGCAGCAATAACCGTAATTCCCGATGAACAATAGTTCTTGCGGAAATTCCTGGCGGTTATCTTAATAGCGTTTCACGAAAGGCGGCGAAACGGCGGAAGGTTTCTTTTGCCTGACGCTGCACGTCGAGCAAACCCCGCGGGGACTTTTCCGAATCCTGTAACTGCGTCCAGATAATGCCGCGTATCATCCGCCGTCCAAAAAGCGTGAACAAAACATTGTCCGTCCAAACCCGCTGCAACGCTTCCGTCCACTGCGGCATCATTTCGTCATCGCCGACCATTCCCCCGCTGTCCGGCACCGAAAACATAATGAATACTTTTTTGTCCAGAAAACTCCATTGGTCAATCTTGCTGCTAATGCACATCGGGTCATACGGCAGCGTACAATTATCGCCGCTGCCGAGATTGATTTCCAAGAGAAAGGAATCGATTTCCCGGCAGCCCATCAATGCTTCCGCAATCTGCACTTGTTCCCAATCTGTCTCATAAGTCAACGCAAATTCCCCCCAAGGCTGCTCAATGCCTGCTGCAATCGGCGTTTCAATTCCCCGGCTCCGCATCTGCTGCGCCAATATCCGTACCATTCCCATTAACCGCGAATGTGAAACTTCCGGCAGCGATTGTAACTGAAACCGGTTCGCTAGAATCCAGCCGTCTGCCAGATAACCGTATCGCTCCGACATCGAATTGACGAACCGTGTTATGCGCGTCTCCAAAAAGCCTTCTTCGCCGAGCCGCTGTACAAGCCAAGTTGGTAAATACTCCGGCGCAAACGATAACAGCGGACCTAACAGGATTTTCCTGCCGCTTCGGGCTGCGTTGGCAATCCGCTTTTCCAAACGTTCCCAATGAAACTGTCCCGGTTCCGGTTCGAGTTCCCGCCACGGCGGCATCGGTAAAACCGCGTGAAAACCCCGCTGTAACACTTCGTTGTATGTTCCTAAATCTGCCAGCGTTTCGAGCGGTACGTCCGTCATACCGGCACCAAAAAACACCGGCAATTTTTCGTTGTTGCGCATCCGCCAAGCCAGCGATTGTTCGGTGAACGCTTTAGTTCCCAAGATGCTGATGTGCGTCAGCACTTCCAAAATGGACAAGAACTCTTCTTCCAAACCGGTCTGAAAAATATCTTCAACAGCGGCGGCAGCGAAACGTTTTGCCGCCGCAGCAAGTCCTTCGCTCAATAACTCCGGTTGATGAAAACCAAGAACGTGCCAGTCAAAAAGCCGCAGATAAATCTGTCCGAGTGAACCCCGGCATAATTCCTTGAGGAGCAGGTACGGATTTCCCCGGCTAATAAGTGATTCCGTGGAGGTCATTACGGTGCCGAAATCGGGAAACGGGACGGGAACGTGAATCGTGCCGCTTCCCGGTGATTCGGTAAGTATCCGTAATTCATCGTTTCGCAGAACGGCGGAGGACATTCTCGGCACGCGCCCCCAACTGGCGAAAAACGCTTTCGCAAGCAACTGCGCCGGCACGAGACCGTCTGTAATACGGAAATACCAAGTCTGGGGCATAATGCTTACTGTCCGCCGCTTAAAATTTTGAATAAAGAATGAACAATGAATAAGGGGATGAAACGAAATGCCGTAACGGTATTAGGCTGCGTCTTTATTATTCATTGTTACAATCTTTGTGCCTCGGCGGGGTTTTCGAGGCACTAATCCGTTACCACCGCATCCCGATGGTAACGTGTCGGTTTTGTATCCGGTGTGAACCCGGTGTCGCCGTCCGGTTTGCTGACCCTGCCGCTCTCGTTCGTGTGAAAATGTAGGGTAATCGTTTCCAAACGCTTCGCCGTGTCTGCCAACTGCGCTACCGCATCGGTCGACTCCGAGATGACCTGCGTGTTATGCGTTGCCGTTTCGGCAACCTGTTTCACTGCCGTATTCACTTCATCTAATTTCAGAACCTGACCGTCCGAGTTCTTGGTGATTTGCGTAATAATCGAACCGACCTGCTGCACGTGTTCAGCGATTTGATTCAGTGCCGCCGAAGTATCCCCGGCAACGCCGCTGCCCATTTCAACTTGATGAATCGATTCCTCTATCAGCGATGCCGTCTCTTTAGCGGCTTTCGCACTTCGGGCAGCCAGATTGCGGACTTCTTCAGCAACGACGGCAAATCCTTTACCGTGCTGCCCAGCCCGCGCCGCCTCCACCGCCGCATTCAATGCCAAAAGATTCGTCTGGAATGCAATATCATCAATGACCCGAATGATGTTTTTGATTTCCTGCGAACTTTTTGTTATGCCGTTCATTGCCGTCACCATCCGCTCCATCTTTTCCCGTCCCTCAACCGTTCCTTTCGTTGCCTGACCGGCAAATTTCTCTGCCTGATGTGAATCTTCTACACTGGTTTTTGTTTGTGAATTCAGCGTGTCAATTGATGAGGATACATCGCCGAGTTGGGCGGCACTTTCCGTTGAGTTGGCGACAAGTTTTTCATTCGTCTGCGTCAACTGGTTGCCTTCACGGGAAATCGTTGCGGCAAGTGTCGTCAGGTCTTTAAGCGAATCATAAAACGCATAACGCATTTCAATGAAGGCAATACCGAGTGTATCACGGGGAGAAGATAAGGGAACCCAAACGGTTAAGTCGCCGTGAGCAATTTTCAGCGCAACATCGGTCTTTGCCTTCAAAGCCCTTGATACATCCATAAAGTCTTCTGCCAACTGCTGTAATTCATCGCCTGTTCGGACATCCAGGTCAATATCCAGCGCACCTTTCGCTAATTCTTGTGCGGCAACAGTCATTTGCCGAACGGGACCGGTGATACGGCTGACGAGTATGTAGAGAAGGATAATAAAAGCCAGCATCCCTGTACCGGATATGATGAGCATTGTCCGCATATTGTTACGCATCAGGATAAATTCGGCTTCAAGCGGAAAACCGGCAAAAAGCATACCGACAGTCTTACCGTCGGCAGCGATTGCCGGTTCGTAAGTTACAGCAAAAGGCTGACCGAAAACGGTTGCCTGACCGCTGTAAGATTTTTTCTGTTCAAAAAGCGTCTGGATGATTTCCGCATTGTCTAGTTTGGTTCCCACGGCGGGTACATTCTTTTCGGGGTCAATGATTGTAGTGGCGACACGTTCCGTCCCAACGAACGTTGTACAATCGCAGCCGTACTCCTTTTTGAAGTATTGCACCCACGCATCGTTATCGAGTTGAAAGCCGCAGGAACATACGGCTATCAGTTTGGAACCATCTTCGGGGTCGTAAATAGGGGCAGCCGAACGGATACAAAGAGGAAATTCTTTGGTACTCTCAAAATCAACGATTGAGCCTTTATGCTCAAATATATTTTTTATACACGGAGAATCCCCGATGTGGTCACCGAATTTTTTGGGGTCGTGACTTCGGAAAAAGAAATTTCCTGCGAGGTCGATGATGAGCATAAAATCGACTTTGCGTTCAGTGTGGTACCCGTCGAACTCTTTTAATAGGGCATCGCGGTCCCCCGCCTTGACTGCGGTTGCAATGGCTGGGCGATAGGCAAGAGCGCGCGTCTGCTCAAGTACCAGTGCCTCGGCATTGGCAATTTCACGGTTGAATGCTTTCGAGGCGGCTTCGACATTTTTGTCGAAAACTTCATCGGCAAAGCCGGAAAAGATTCTGGTGCTGATAGTCACCAGTGTTCCGAGTAAAATGACTGTAATTGTGAGTACGGTCAACAAAATTTTTGCTTGGATTCCCAGTTTCATTGGATTTCAGACGGGTAAAGGTGTGTAAGGATGGTGTTTACGCATAACAAATTAACATACAATAATCAAAAAGTCAAGATATTTTAACATCTTTGCGGGATATTATGGATATTGCAGTGCTTTTGCGGGGACATTACGGCGGTGTTTGATTGCGGTTACTGTTGGATGGAATCGGTATTTTTCCGCACCGGCAGGCTTGACCGCCGTTTAGTTTGCCAAACGAAGGTTTGCAAAGTTTAATGGTTGCGTTTCGCAAACTTTTATGTTACACTCAAGAAAATGTGAGTTCCGATTCAATCATCGAAAAGAAAATCTATACAATATCGTCAAAAAACTCTAATGAACGATGAACAACGCAACGGTTTTTTCGCTTTACGCTTAAAGACAAAAAACATTATTCTGGCAGCCGTACTGACAGTCTTTTGCGTCCTGCTGCCGTTTCTGAATCTGTTTCCGAATCCGCAGTTGGACATCGGTACAAAAGAGCGGGCGAAAGTCATTGCGGTTGATAATTCCGGTCTGCAAACTCTCGGTCTCGTTCGCCAAGGTTCGCAGCAACTTGAAGTCGAAATTCTTTCGGGACGCTGGAAAGGCTCGCATTTTAAGGCGTATAACCAACTTCGGGCGCAACTGGAACTCGATAAAACGTTTGAAGAAGGCAACACGATTTTAGTTGCAATGCTCAATGATGCCGACCCCGAAACGACCGTCCTCAATGCACAAGACCATTACCGCATCGGTTACACACTGCTGCTTTTCAGTTTGTTTGCGTTCTGCTTAATTCTGTTCGGCGGAACAACCGGTGTCTGTGCGCTGTTGTCGTTCGTTTTTACGTGCCTCGTTGTCTGGAAGTTGGTGATACCGCTGTGCTTGCTCGGTTGGAGTGCGGTTTTCGTTTGTTTTGCGGCAGTTACGGTTCTCTGCGGAGTGATTATATTCCTCGTTGCCGGTCTTTCACGCAAAGGCTTGACGGCATTTTGCGGAGCGTTTCTCGGCGTGCTGGCAAGTTGTGCGGCGGCATATTTGTTCACGTATTTGTTCAGGATTAACGGGGCGGTGATGCCGTATTCTCAAGCGTTGCTCTATTCGGGCTTTGAACGTCTTTCGCTTTCGGACATTTACATTGGGGCAGTTTTTCTCTCGTCTTCGGGAGCCGTGATGGATTTAGCAATGGACGTGGCGGCGGGAATGCAGGAGGTTGCGGACAAACAGCCGAACGTGACGCGGCGGCAGTTACTCGGCAGCGGTTTGACGATAGGCAGAGCGGTGGTCGGCACGATGACGACGACGCTGCTGTTAGCGTACAGCGGCGGTTATTTGACGCTCCTGATGATGTTTGCCGCACAGGGAACGCAGCCGGTTGATTTCATTAACAATCCATACGTCGCTTCCGAGTCGGTCAAAACGCTCATCGGCAGTTTCGGACTGGTGCTGGTCGCCCCGTTCACGGCTATAACGGGAATGTTTCTAGTCAAAAACACCACTCACCGAACGCCGTAGGCATCGTCTTATGAAGAGATTAATCTTTTCGATGGCGGATTTTGGAACGCATACGCCTTTTCTTCCGTCCCAGTTTCCGTCTTCCTTTTCCAGATTTTTTTGTTCCCACGTTAAATTTCTCCGTTTGATAACAGAACCACGATTGCGTTTATTGTATGAAATCCCTTTAACTTGTCAAGCGGGGCTGACGGGGATAACGCTGAAAACCAGAAAAAAGACGGTTATAAAAACTTGCGGGCGGACTAATGCGCAAAGTTTCCGCCTTGTTTTTTTCGCCGTAAAACCGTAGAATGGCTATAATACAGTGTAGTTAGAACAATCACATTACGGTATGCGTCACAAAACCGAGCGTTGTATTGCTTATTCCGTCGTTCCTCTGGGAGCAACCCTGCAACTTCTATTAACCGGAGAACCGGAGGAACTCTATACTTGTTGCGATGACACTCAAGGACACGGTGAAACCGTCGCCGACTATCCCCGGCAAATCCGAAATTTGCTGGAGAACGTTTACAATGTCTGTAAGAAAGAGGGGTTTTCCAATCAGGCGGCAATGATGTGTCAGTTCTTCATTGCCGATATCAGCAAATCCGAACTCGTCCGCCAAATTGCTTCCGAAATTTTTCAAAACGCCCCCGGTGCCGTTACCTTTATCCCCCAACCGCCGGCAAGCGGTAAAGTCCTTGCCGTCGAAATTTGGGCTATCGCAGAACGTTATCCCGGCAAACACCAGGTTAATGTGACAACGCCGCTGCCCGGTCAGGTTACTATCGCCGAATTTGACGGTATGCGCTGGTTTTTCGGCGGAAGTTTCCGCAGTGAACCGCTGCCTGTCGGGGCTTATGCCCGGTCGTTGAGTGCTTTTCAGCAACTTGAAAAGCAACTGAAAAAGAACAAATTCAAACTCGGCGAAACCGTTCGTACCTGGATTTATCAGGGGCATCTTGTTTTGCCCGAAGGACAAACGCAGCGTTACAAAGAATTGAACCGGGCGAGAACGGATTTTTTTGCCGCTACCCGCTTTCTCAAACGGTACCTGCCGGCGAAGTTTCAGGGCGGCGTGTATCCGGCAAGTACCGGCATCGGTACCGATGATATGGACGTGGTTATCGGTGCCGTCGCCGTCGATTCCAAACGCAAAGACATTATTGCCGTCCCGCTGGAAAATCCGAATCAAACGTCGGCGTTCGATTACGGAGCGGTGTACAGTCCGCAAAGCCCGAAGTTTGCAAGAGCAATGGCGGTTGCCTCGCCGGTCGGGAGTTTTATTTTTATTTCCGGTACGGCAAGCATTACACACTCCGAGAGCCGGTATCCCGAAGACCCTGTCAGGCAAACAGAGCAGACGCTGGACAACATAGCGGCGTTGATAAGCGGCGAAAATCTGGCGGCACACGGCATTGACGGTTTTCAATCGTGCCTCGAAAATCTGGAATGTGCGCGGGTCTATGTCAAGCGGTCTGGAGACCTGGAAGGCATCCGCAATGTCTGCGAACGCCGCTTGCAGGATGTGCCGATAATCTATACGATTGCCGATGTCTGCCGACCGGAACTGTTAGTCGAAATCGAAGGTTTCGCTGTTGTGAATAAGGACGAATGATTAACAGCGGCATTTACTCTTACGGCTCCAATATCGGAAAACACGTAAATGTATCAAGCAGCGGTCCTTTGACTTCGTAATACGGAATCAATTCTAAATCCGGTACGCCGTCAATCGTATAATGCAGCGGTTTGTCCGCCGCCGGCTTCAATTTTTGTAACAACTTATCCTTCGGCAGCGGCAGTGTAATCAGTCCGTTCTTCACCGCATCGCCGCAGACCGCCATCAACAGCGGACCGTATTCAACCGCATACGTCTCTTTACCGGCAAACGGCTTTTCCCAACCCGTATATTTTGTCAAACGAAATTCCATCGGCAAAGTGAAACGAACTTCGTCGCCGTCCTTCACGTCAATTTGCACATAACTTGCCGCCGTGCCGGTCAAACGCTTCTCGCCGTTGACAAATATGTCCATCGGTTTTGCCGCCCAGGACGGAACGCGGACAAAAATATGCCGCTGTGCCGCCTTGTCATCGGTCTTGACAAGCAATTTCACATCAGGACGGTATGGAAATTCCGTGTGCATCTGCAAAGTCATTCCGCCGGCAGTAATTGAGGATTCGTTGAACAAGTCCACATAAATTCCGTTATCGGCAATTTTGTAAATGAACTCCGGCAACGCTCCGTAAAGCCGCGTTCCCTGTCCTTCGCAGCACGTGTTGCGAAGGTTGTCATTCCCGGAATGTTTCGGCGCAAGCAAATGGGCAGTGTACTGAATATCGCCGTTTTCACATTGGTTTGCTGCCGCCGCATTATAAATGCTCTTCTCAATTTCTGTAACATATTTTTCGCCGTCAACAGGATGCAGATTGCGGAATTGCTGATTAAAATATATCCAGAATATGTTGCCGCATAACTCGCCGGTAGCCCGCCGAAGCCAATACGATTTCGGCGGATATTCACCACCTTCGCATATCGCTATCGTTCCGCCGATGTGTTCAAAATCGTTATAAAAAATATCCCAGCCGCCGCTGACCGCTTCGAGATAACGCTTATCGCCGGTTGCGTAATACACGTCCATCCAAGCCGTCAGCGGTTGAATCAAATAACTATGCGGACGGTCATAATCATAACGGGAAACCGCCGCCGGGTCGCGGGCGGCAAGTTTCGCAAACCAATGCGGAGTCTCGAAATAACGCTGCAAAACCTGAATATCTGCCGGCACTCCTATCGGCGTATCAATATATGTCCGGCTGCTTGCAATCACGCCTTGATAGCCGCACGAAGCGTGCAAAAACATCTCCGGCAAATACGGACATTGATTGAACCAGTCGTTCGTTTTACGCAGAATGTCAAACGCTTTTTTGTTACCGGAAATACCTGCCTCGACGAGTCCCATCGAAAACCAAGCCCGCGCATAAGCACCGGCTTCACTTCCTTCGAGTATCGTCTTTTCGGGGAAACCGTAAGCATAACCGGTCGGTTCGGCACAGTCGGCAATTTCATCAATCAGTTCGTTGACCATCGCCCGCAGTTTCGGATTGTCCCGCCAGCGCAGTTGATTGCCCGCCCCCATTAAAAAGCGTCCCGCATTGGAACTGCCGAGACAATAATACCAAGGGGAATGGTCATCGGGGCGGTAATCCCGTTTCGGCGGTACCGCCTTGCCTGCACGCATACGAAAATCTCTTGCCATATCACGGACGGTCGAACCGGTCAGCAGATAATTTTCGTTCCGTTTTTGAATCGTTTCGATAAGACCGCCGGTCTGGACACCGCTGCGGGGCGTTTGCAGCGGCGGCGTTATCCGCTTCCAAGTTTCCGGCTGCGTAACATTTTCGGGATGGTCGAAGTGAACGAATTCGCCGTCAGGTCTTCGGGGACGCAGTAAATCGTGCTTGCCGAGTTGCCCTTTGAATGAATCTGAAAGTTCACCGTTTTCGGAAACGACCTTGCCGTTAGATAAGGCTTCAAACCGCCAAAGCCGGAAGGCGTATTTGTCTTTTCCTGCTGCCGGCATTTTTGTAACAGTCAGCCGGACATAGCGGGCGGCGATTGGAGAACGTTGGGTAAATGATTCGACTTTCTGCGCCATAGTGCCGTCACAATCTTTGTCCGTATGGTCGGCAAACATCGTCCATTGACCGTCTGCATCTTTGGCTGTTTCGATTTTGAAGCGAATCGGAAAGGCGTTGCGGGAATTGAGGACACCTTCGATGGAACTGTTCCAGCCGCGGTTTCTGACATCGGGAAATAGTTTCACTGTATCAATGGGATGTTCTTTTCCCAAGTCAATTTGCAGATAGCCGGCGGCATCAGGAGCGTTCAGAGTCGGCGACCAATATCCGTGAGACGGAACGCCTGCGTGCAGAGCGACGCGTTCAATTCCCAACGGACCGCCGAGTAAGTCAGCGGCGGGTTCGCTTGCCGCTGCCGTGAACGTTAGTGCAGCAAAAATGATGCTTGTAATGGAATACGCAAGTTTCATCGGATTCTCCTGTTTGTAATAGATTTGTTCCACAACGTATACTATCAATTCCCTGTCAAGTGTAGCACGGACAAGTTTTATCTGCAAGAGCGGGGTAAAGGGACTAGGGACTAGGGGTGAGGGGCGAGTAAATGCGGGGAAATTTTGCAAAAATTGGCAAAATTGATAAAAATTAAAAAAATAAAGGCTCTAGACAAGCATCTCACTTATAGATATGCTATAAGTCTATGCGTTACAGTAGGTTAAGCGATAGAAAGACGGTGTAGATATTAAAGT
>JAITQJ010000268.1 GCA_031288955.1 Planctomycetaceae bacterium
ATTCCCCGCGGCAAGGCAAAGTCGCTGCGGGTTTTTGCGTATCATTGGGCGTACTGGGGAACCGGTAATTATACCGCAATGGGCGAATATTCCGGTTACGATATTAAGCGGATTTTAGGAACCGTTCCGATAGAAGAAGACGGCTCCGTTTCGTTCAAAGTTCCCGCCAACACGCCGGTCGCTTTTCACGTTCTCGATGAAGACGGGGCGGCAATTCAACTTATGCAGAGTTGGACGATTGCGATGCCGGGCGAAAATGTTTCCTGCGTCGGCTGCCACGAAAAGACAAACGATGTTGTGCCGCCGAAAAATGCGATAGCGTCCCGAAAACCGCCGCAAGAAATCACGCCGTTCTACGGTGCGGCACGACCTTACGGTTTTCAAACGGAAATTCAGCCGCTTCTCGACCGGTATTGCGTTCAATGCCATAACGATACGAACAAACAGGCGACCGGTATTCTTTCGTTCGCAGCAAACGATAATCATCGGAATCCCGTCAGCCGTTGGCAGGACAATACGCCGTATAAGTCATTGCATCCGTTTGTCCGCCGACCGGGAACGGAATCGGATATTGCAACGAAAACGCCGATGGATTACCACGTCAGTACCAGCGAATTGGTGCAGCGGCTTCGGCGGGGACATTACGGCGTGCAGTTGGATAAAGAATCGCAGGACAAACTTTATACTTGGATTGACTTGAATGTGCCGTATCGGGCGGCGTGGAATTCGCCGGCAAATGAAGCCCGAAGATTAGAGTTACAAAAACTCTATGCCGGTCTTGACGATGACCCCGAAGATGAATTCCGTAACCTTTATAACAATGCAGTCAAAAATATACCGAGACCGGAAATCAAACCCGTCCCGCCGGAAGAGATTAATAAACTGCTGAAACACAATGATGACGGTTCGGGTCATTTTAAGGCTTCTATCGGACCGCTTCCCGCCGTAAAGGGGGATAACGTCAAAGCACAGGGTTTTCCGTTTGCCTATACCGAGGCAAAGCGGCGGCAAAACGATTTACAGCGTAAACCGATGACGGTGAGCGGCATCAAATTCGTCCCGATTCCTGCGGGTGAATTCGTGATGGGTTCGGTTGACGGTTTTGATGATGAGCGTCCGCGTGCCGCCGTGAAAATCGAAAAGCCGTTTTGGATTGCCGAAACGGAAATCACGAACGGTCAGTATGCGCACTTTGATGCACAACACGATACCGGTTACGAAGGGGAACACGGTTACGACCATATTTCGCCGGGGTACATTGCGAATCATCACGACCAGCCGGTTGCCCGCGTGAGTTGGCAGGAGGCGATGGCGTTCTGCGATTGGCTGACGAAAAAAGCGGCGAGCGGTGAGTTGCAAGTAGTGAGTGGAGAAGCCAAGTTACAAAACTCGCCCCTCGCACCTCATCCCTCGTTACATATAACTCTGCCAACGGAGGCACAATGGGAGTGGGCAGCGCGGGCAGGAACAGACCAGGCGTTTTTCTTTGGACACCGTTTTGCGGACTTTTCGTATTATGCGAATCTTGCCGATGCCGGTTTGCGTAAGACGTATCAATCTCACGAAGGTTATGAGTGGGACGGACACGACCGCCGCCGTCCGCCGAATTTCCTTGCACAAGCCGGCAGTTCGCTCATCAAGCAGCGGCGGTATTTTCATCTCCATAGTTTATTTCCGCTTCGTGATGACCGGTTCGCCGACAAATGGTTCACGGTCGATTATGTGAAGCAGTATGAGGCGAATCCTTGGAACTTGTACGATGTCATCGGCAATGTTTGGGAGTGGACGCTCTCGGATTATGCACCGTATCCGTACAACGGGAACGACGGACGCAATGACGGCGGTTTGGCGAAGAAAAAGGTTGTCCGCGGCGGTTCACATTCCGACCGTTCCAAGGTGATTGGCTCTGCCGTGCGTGTGCCGTATGAAACGTACCAGAAGGTACATAACGTCGGCTTCCGACCGATTATCGTTACAGAATAGAATTCCGCAGCCGTAAGGCTGCGGTTCTGATTTGCTGATTCTTATTTTTCCCGTATCAACTTTACCGCTTCATCGTTGAGCGGCATAACGTAAAAATCCCGAAACAGACAGCCCTGATTTCCGCCGCCGTGCAACTGCAAGCCGACTTTGCCCTCTTTCGCACACTTCGGGTCGTCAATGTTAATCACCGTCTTGCCGTTCAGGAATGTAACCAAATGGTCGCCGACGGCAACGGTCGCAATGTCATTCCAATCGCCTTTTTTCGTTGCCGCACCAGACACCGGCTCATTTCTCTTCACCCAGCCGCGTCCTTGAACTTCCCAAAGTGCCGCATTCACCGCCGCATTTTCGGCGATTTCGCATTGGAAACCTTTGAGCCAATAATCTTTATCAACTTCCGCCGCCCGGAAATATAAACCGCTGTTGCCGTGTTCCATCTTGAACGAAACCTTGACCGCAAAATCTTTGTACACGTCTTTGCTGACCAAAATGCCGTCCTTCGGCTGACCGGGTTCCGTTCTTGCACGGATGAAGTTTTCGTCCTGATTGAACTCCCATTTTCCGACCGGCTTGACTTCAAAGGAGCCGAACTGCCGGTCTCCGTAAATCGGTATCCACGGTGTCGCCGGAAATTCTTTGATGCGGATATTTTTAATCCGTAGTTTGCCCTTCGTTTTCGATTCGTGAATCTGAATACCGAAAAAACCTTCGTTGTACTGAATATCAACGAGGTCGCAAACCTGCGTACCGTTGAGTTTTGATTTCAATGACGGTCCGACGCATTGGACTTCGAGTTCGTTCCAATCATCCGCCTTGTATAAAGAGTCCGTTTTCTTTTTCAGTTCTTCGTCTTTGATATTGACGAGCCAATCGTTTTTTTCGCCTTCATCATACAGTACGCCATTATTATCGGCACTGATTTGCGCCTGGTATCCCCAAACGTTTTTGTCGTGCATCACGCCCCGGAATTGAAAACCGGAATCGACGTGCGAGTCGTATTTGAATTCGAGTTTGACAATAAAGTTGCCGAAAGATTTTTCGGTTACGAGGTAGGTTTGATTGATTTCATCGTTCGTTTCTGCAACGAGAATGTTGTCTTCGGCATAGAATTGGGCATTCCCGCCGACTGTTTTCCAACCGGTCAGGTCTTTTCCGTTGAAAAGCGGGGCGAAGCCGTCTTGAGCCGCCGCCGCTGCGGTAAAAGCAGCGAGAGTGAACAGGGACAAAGTAAAACGCAGCATCATCTTCTCCTTAAGGGTTTGTTGTGTATTTATAGCAGAAAACGCAGCACCGTACAAGATGGTTTTGTACCCCGCAATAAGAATAACTATTATTTTCTTGACAAAACACATTTTATGCACTACACTGGAATAAATCGGTACTCTAGTCTAACTCGCAAACTAACAATGCTTAACAAACTAAAAATCAGCAGCAAACTCATTATCGGGTTTGTTCTCATCATCGTCCTGATGATTGTCGTCGGTGCAGCAGGATACTATTCCCTGACACAAGTCAAAAACGCACTCGATAA
>JAITQJ010000341.1 GCA_031288955.1 Planctomycetaceae bacterium
TTTTGAAACCAAGGGCTGCGTCCGCAAGCCCAGCGACGTTCTCGTTCCCCGATGGGACCCGTCCGTCCTCTTCACGCCCGCCGGAATGAACCAATTCAAAGACCATTTTCTCGGTCGCGTCAAACTCGAATTCACCCGCGCAACTACCTGTCAAAAATGTCTCCGCACCGGAGACATCGACAACGTCGGACGCACCGCCTATCATCACACCTTCTTTGAGATGCTCGGCAATTTCAGTTTCGGCGATTATTTCAAACGCGAAGCAATCACCTGGGCCTGGGAGTTTCTCACCGATAAAAAATGGCTCGGTATCGACCCCGCAAAACTCTCCGCCACCGTCTATAAAGATGACCGCGAAGCCGCCGAAATCTGGTTAAAGGAAATCGGCTTGCCGGCAAACCGGCTAAAATATCTCGATGAAGACGAAAATTTTTGGCCCGCCTCCGCTCCGTCCCAAGGTCCCGACGGCGTTTGCGGTCCGTGCAGCGAAATCTATCACGACACGCCGCAAGGCAGCGTAGAAATCTGGAACCTCGTCTTCACGCAGTTTAACCGCGTCGGAGAGCCAGCCCCCAATGGTGAACATAGTAACCTCCGTCCGCTGCCGAGCAAGAACATTGATACCGGTATGGGCTTGGAACGCTGCGCTGCCGTTCTGCAAGGTGTTGATACGAATTATCACATCGACATTCTCCGTCCGCTCGTCGAAGCGGCTGCCGAAGTTCTCGCTTTGAAATATGAACCGGCGACACAGTCGCCGGCTCTCCAAGAACACGCACGTCTCCAAGAACACGCACGCCGTCTCCGCCGCATTGCCGACCACATCCGCGCTTGCACCTTTGCCGTTCACGAAAATGTCTATCCGGGCAACAAGGAGGAAAAATACGTCATCCGCCGCCTGCTTCGCCGTGCCGTTTTGGATGGTCGGCAAATGGGCTGCACCGGCGCATTTTTGCATCTTCTCGTACCAAAAGTCGCAGAGTTAATGAAAGTGCCGTATCCCGAACTTTCCGAAACAACGCAGCGAGTTGCCAAAGTGATTGAAACGGAAGAAGAGCATTTCATCGGAACGGTCGATTCCGGTCTCGAAAAGATTGAACGGATTTTCGGCGAAATGCAAAAGAAGAACCGTCCGCAGGTTGCCGGTGCGGACATTTTCGATATGTATCAGACCTTCGGTTTTCCGCCGGAACTCTTTGAAACGATGGCGGCGGAACATCATTTTACGTTCGACTGGTCGGGATTCAAGCGGGAAATGGAGCATCACGGCGAAGTGAGCGGCAGCGGCGAAAAGAATTTACTCTTCAAAAACGACCCGCTCGAAAGCGTGAAGAAGGAATATAAGCGGACGGAGTTTGTAGGGTATGATGACGAATTGATAGAAGCAAAAATTCTTGCCATTCTCGTTGACGGAAAATTGGTTGATTCCGTTGACGGCGGAACTTGTTCCATCATTCTCGACAAGACACCATTTTACGGAGAGAAAGGCGGTCAGGTCGGAGATAAAGGATTGATGGCATTGTGGAATGATGAAGACGACGAACCATTGGCAGTTTTGAACGTAGAGAACACACAAATAGACGGTGAACTCTATGTTCACTTCGGGCTTGTTGCATTGGGAACATTCAAAACGGGTAACAAGGTTCGTGCGTTTCTTGGCAAATCCCGTCAGGCAATTTCCCGCGCTCATACGGCAACGCATCTCTTGCATTTTGTGTTACGAAAAGAGTTAGGCGGACACGCCGAACAGCAGGGCAGCAAAGTCGATGCCGACATTCTGCGCTTTGACTTTACGAATCATTCGGCAATCGACAAGGTAACGTTGCAGAAAATTGAACGGGAAGTCAACGAATTGATTCTTGCGGCAACGGAAGGTGAGATGAACGAAATGCCGATAGAGGAGGCACGCAAGACCGGTGCAATGATGCTCTTCGGTGAAAAGTATCCAGAATCAGTGCGGGTTGTCAAATTCGGTGAAAGCGTAGAACTTTGCGGCGGAACACATTTGGACAACACGAGCGAAGTCGGTTTCTTCAAGATATTATCAGAGGAAAGCGTGTCGGCAGGAACGCGGCGTATCACAGCATTGACGGGCTTGAAAGCGGTTGAAAAAGCGTTAAACGACAGTGTTCTGCTGCAATCGGCGGCGGCGGCGTTGAAAGTTCCGGCGGAGAACATTACGGACAAGGTCAACGATTTGCAGGCACAGGTCAAAACGTTACAAAAAGAACTGAAACAAAGAGCGGGAAGTGCAGCGCAGCGAAACTTCCCGGCAGCAGACGAGTTAATAAAAGATGCCGACCGGCTAAACGGCGTTAAGTTTATTGCCAAGCAACTTGACGCAGACGTGAATACCGCTCGTCAGTTAATCGACCAAATACGTCAAAAGACGGAATCGGTTGCAATGCTGTTTGCTTTGGTTGCGGACGGCAAGGTAACGTTAGTTGCCGGTTTGAGCCGGGATTTGACGGCGAAGGGATTGAGTGCGGTGGATTGGGTGAAGTCGGTAACGCCGCTTATCGGCGGCAAGGGCGGCGGCGGTCGTCCCGATTTGGCGCAGTCCGGCGGAACTGATGCGTCCAAACTGCAAGAGGTATTTACCGCTGCGAAAGCGTTTTTTGCGTAACGAAAAAACGTTAACAACGAGCCGTGTTTTGCGAACGCGGTTCGTTATGGGCGTAACCGCCGTACCCTAGGGTATGTTGTCTAGGGCGTGTTGACTATGTTCCTTTTGTAAAAACATTCTTGCCAGCCGTGCTTCATCGTAATCAAGTTGCCCGCCGGACGCTTCTACGGCAGGCTTCAAACGCCAAAGCGTAAAGCCTAACTCTGCCGCCTCCTTGGCAGAATCGGCAAACCACTCCCTGATTTGTGCCAGCCGCTCCGGTGTAAAAAAACGTTCGGAGTCAACCGCATAACCGCTTTGATATGCGTCTTCAAAATGCGAATAAACCGTTCCTTTTGACAACTGACGAAGTGCGGCAATCTGCTCAATGCTGTTCCCCTGTCCGAAAAGGTGAAGCGTTTCCTCTATCGTTGGTGTAATGCCGCCCTTCTGTTTAGCCGGCGGCTCTGCAAACCGACCGCTAAACGGCGTAAACGTCTTTCGGCTCGTTTCCGCCGCTTCAGAATCGGCAGCACAACACTCCTGAATTGCCGATAAGATATGCTTGCCGTAAAGTCCCGCCTTGTATTCGCCGATGCCGCTGATTTGCAGCAATTCGGTTTTATCCTGCGGAAGAAACAACGCCGCCTCGTGCAGCGTACGGTCATTGAAAATGACATACGGCGGAACATTCGCCTCCTGGGCTAACGACATCCGCAACTCCCGCAACTTCTCGAAAACCGATTGACCAAACGGACTCAACGCCGGCAACTCCGCCGCAGACAGCCGCCGCTCCTTTTGCTCCTTTTCGAGAAACTTAATCATCTCGAAACGCCGCCTGCCTTTCAGGATACTGCGGGCAGAGTCCGTCAATTTCAAAATCGGACGTTCCGGGTCTTCCGTATTCAATACCTCTTTGGCAAGCATCGTGTTGATGACCGCTTTCCAATACGTTTTCGGTTTGTCTTTTCCGACTCCATAAGTCGGAAGCGTGTCGTGATGAAATTGCCGAATCTTTTCCGTGTTGGAACCGGTTACGATGTCCACAATCTGACCGGCACCAAACTTTTCGCCTGTTCGGACGATTGCCGATAAAATCTTTTGTGCCGGTATCGTTGCATCTTCTTTTTCGGCATCATCACTGCAATAATCACAGCCGCCGCACAATGTCAATGAACTCTGGTGTTTAGGATATTGTTCCCCGAAGTACCGGAGCAGTACAGTCCGGCGGCACTCCGATTGATTTTCGGCGTAGTGAAACATCTGTTGAAGTTGCTGCAAGGCAATTTTTCTTGCCTGCGTATCTTCAATGTCTTTGGCAAACTTTTCGAGAATGAAAGAATCACTGCGGCTGTAAAACAACATACACTCTGCCGGTTCGCTGTCCCGACCAGCCCGACCGGTCTCCTGATAGTAACCCTCTATGTTCTTCGGCAATTCTCCGTGAATAACAAAGCGGACATTCGATTTGTCAATGCCCATTCCGAAGGCAATCGTTGCGGCAACGATTTGACACGCGTCTTTGCTGAACGCATCCTGATTTCGATGGCGGTCTTCATCGCTCATACCGGCGTGATACGGCAGTGCGGAATAACCTTCGCGCTGAAGCATTGCCGCCGTTTCCTCGACTTTTTTCCGGCTTTGACGGTAAATGATGCCGGAATCTTTCGGATGCTTTTGCAGGAATTCCCGCAGTTGCTGATGGAAGTTAATTTTTGGAACAACACGGTAAAACAGATTGGGGCGGTTAAACGAAGCCCTGACGAGCAGCGGGTTGCGGAGTTTCAGCCGGCAGACAATATCATCGGACACACGGGCGGTGGCGGTAGCAGTGAAAGCCGCAAGCGGTGTGTTCGGAAACTCTTCGGCAATTCTGCTTAACGCCAGATAGTCCGGTCGAAAATCGTGTCCCCATTCAGAAATACAGTGTGCCTCGTCTATTGCAAAGAAAGTGATGTTGAGTGTTTTTAACCGCTCAATGAAACGTTCGTTGTTAAAACGTTCCGGTGAAATGTAGAGCATATCAATTTCGTTGCGGTGCAATGCGCTGCCGATTTTTCGCTGCTCTTCAAGTGGAATAGTGCTGTTGAGAGTAGCGGCATTGATTCCATTTGTTCGGGCGGCATCGACTTGGTCTTTCATCAGTGCGATGAGCGGCGAGACGACGACGCAAACGCCGTCCATTATTTTGGCGGGCAGTTGATAGCAGAGTGATTTTCCGCCGCCGGTCGGCATCACGGCAAAGACATCACGGCGGTTCAGGACGGCACGGACAATTTCTTCCTGATGCGGACGAAAAGAACGGAAGCCGAAAGTTTCAGCGAGTTGACGAAATATCATATCGGAAACAGTATAACGGTATCAGGAACAAAGGCAACGGTGCTTAATTCCATACTGCCTGTCGAAGTGCGGCAATGTCAATTTTATGCGAAAACCCTAGACAAGCATCTCGTGTATTTTTTAGTAATTTTTTGACGATATTGTATAGATTTTCTTTTCGGTGATTGAATCGGAACTCACATTCTTTTAGGTGTAGCATAAAGATTTGCGAAGCACAACCATTAAACTTTGCGGGTCTTCGTTTGGCAGGACCAAGCGGCGGTCAAGCCTGCCGCCGCAGGAAAACACAGTCAAAAGGCTTCAACGCCGTTAACGCGACTCTTTCCTCTGGCAAACTCATTTTCATTATGGAATACCCGATAATGGTCGTAACCATTCAAAACTAAACTGTCGTAGGCGTTCCAGCCGTCGGTATGAATTGTCGAGACTGTCAGGATCGTCCCTGAATTATAGGCATCAGAGCCTCTTCTGAACAATGAGGAACGATTGTTACAAAAATTTTTCCTGCTGATGTTCTTTCAATGTTTGCGAAAATATCCGCTCGCGAATCTCCTTGTAACAGGAATTGATGGTGGTGCGGCTAACGCCAACCAACCCCAATGCAGACACCGCCGTAACCTCTTCACAAAAGCACTTTAATATCTGCACCGTCTTTTTATCGCTTAACCTGTGATAACGCATAGACTTACAGTGTATCTATACACGAGATGCTTGTCTATAGCCAAAAAACCGCGGCAAAGATGCCGGGCAAAATTATCTTTTTCGGCGATGTGCAAGTCCTAGCCCAGCCAAACCAAAGCCGAAAATCAGCAGTGTTGCCGGTTCAGGGGTCGTGGTCGTTGCGGCACTCCATTCAACGGCGTACTGCGGAACAACGACATCTCCGTCGCCGATAATATAGAAATACCCCGCAATAAGGTTGCCGTCCCCATTACTGGAATCCTTACCGGCTATTGCTGTCACGTCCAAACTGATGGAAATGTTCGTTACAGATCCATCGAAGATGCTATTGGTATCATCTGGGTTGTAAATGAAAGCAGTATTGTACCCTTCTTTGTTGGTCGAAACATCACCGCCGGAGTATGTTTTGAGTTGCCCAGAATCGCCGTAGGTCGTGATGAGCAGATTTGAAAAAACTCCCATTCCTGCGTAGAACTGAATAAAATTGACATTCAAATCGGCAACGTTAATACCCGAAATTACGATATGCGCGCTGCCGCTATTTATGGTTGTGTTTGGGCTATTATCAAGCGAGTACGACCAATCTATGTTCGAGGTGGAGGACTCGAAGTCCGCATCGCTGCTGCGGTACTGCTTTATCCCCTCTCCATTGACTTTGACTTCGTAGGTGTAAGGAAACTTGCTGCCGCTCACTCCGGGAAAGAGTCTGTACGCATACAGTTTTTGCTGATTTGCCGCCTTGTAAGAGAATGAGTTATTCGGATACAAAAGGTCGGCAACGCTCTTGTCGTAGCCGGAAACGACAATATCTGCCCGGACATCAACGCAAAGCGGTATGACCGCAAGAAAAAGTGCGAGAATGGCGGAGGCGGCTATTTTACCGTCTGTTACCCAATTTAACCTGTAAACTTGTGCGCTATTGATGTTGCTGGACATTTTTTCTTTGTGTGTGTGAGAAATAGTTTCCGCGAAAATCGCCGATACTGTTATGTTGACTAATATGCAACTTGTGTACCAAAACTTATTTTTTCTCTCTATAAACTTCTTAACTCATTATGTAATAAGAGGTTATAACATAAAAAAGAAAGGAATGACAATAATTATGCCTCGTCGAGACTGACGCAAAATAATGCAAATGGTGTATTTTTATGCAAAAAGTGCATTATTTTACAGCATCAAATACAGTATATTGCTTTCTTTGTAATTGTGTTGAATGGTTTTTAATTGTTGCGGCAGTTTTGAAAACGCCGAACGAAACGGTTGATTTCAGTGGGCAGCGGTGATATAATGCACCGGACTTTTTACGCAATAGATTGACCAATATCGCCGACAGACTCTCCGATATTGCCGAAAGGTTTCCCGATACGCCCGCCGTTATCCAACCCGAACGCACCGGCACGTACCGTTCCATAACCTTCGCCGAACTCAATGCCGATACCGAACGCATTGCCGAAGGGTTGCGCCGATTCGGTGTCCAGCCCGGTATGCGGCTTGCTCTCTTTGTCCGATACGGAATCGACTTCATCTCGCTTGTCTTCTCCCTTTGCAAAGCCGAAGCAACACTCGTGCTTATCGACCCCGGTATGGGTATTCGCCGAATGTTCAGGTGTCTTACGGAAATCAATCCCGACGGCTTCGTTGCCGTCCCGTCCGTGCAGATTGTCCGGCTGTTGATGCGGCATCGTTTTCCGAAAGCGAAATACAACATTACGGTCGGCAAACGCTGGGGCTGGGACGGGAAAACGTTAAACGAATTGCGGCAGACAACGGCAGCACAACCGCTGCCGCACGGCGAAACGGCGGCAGATAGTCTTGCGGCGATTATTTTTACGAGCGGCAGTACCGGTCCGGCAAAAGGCGTAGCATTTACCCATTCGATTTTTGATACACAAGTCCGGGAAATCCAAAAACGTTTTAACATTCAGAGCGGCGAAGTCGATTTGGCGTGCTTTCCGTTCTTCGGCTTATTCGATGCCGCTATGGGAGTTACTGCCGTTATTCCCGACATTGACTCGTCAAAACCCGCAGCGGCGAATCCGGCGAAAATCGTTGAGGTGGCGAACCGCTGGAACGTTACGCAATCGTTTGCTTCACCGGCAATTTGGAAACGTGTTGCGGATTATTGTACAAAAACCGGTGCGAAACTCGGTACGTTAAAACGTGCCGTCTCTGCCGGTGCGCCGGTTTCGGCAGAGATATTGGCAAAATTGAAGCCGCATATCCATCTTGACGGCGATATTTTCACGCCGTACGGAGCAACGGAGTCGCTGCCCGTTGCGGCAATTTCAGCAACGGAAGTGTTGAACGAAACGGCAGCGAAAACAGCACAAGGACTCGGCGTTTGTGTCGGAAAACGTTTTGACACGATTACCTGGAAAGTCATTAAAATCACGGACGAACCTATTGCCCGATTAGACGATGCCGAAGAATTACCGGCGGAGCAAATCGGCGAGTTGGCGGTTACCGGTCCGCAGGTTACAACGCAGTATGTCAATCGTCCCGAAGCAGATGCAGCATCGAAGATGCGTGATGTACAGGGACGGATTTGGCACCGCATCGGCGATACAGGCTATTTGGACGAGCAAGACCGGTTTTGGTTTTGCGGACGCAAAGCGCATCGGGTCGAGGCAAACGGCAAGACGTATTATTCGATACCGTGCGAAGCGGTATTCAATCAGCATCCGAAGGTTTATCGTTCAGCATTGGCGGCAAAAAAAGAGGCGAACGTATCCGTGCGAATGTTTATCGAACCGTATCCTGAACATTTTCCGAATAACAAAAAGGAGGCGGAAGCGTTGTTAGCGGAACTGCGGACGCTTGGTCAGAGCAGCACATTGACCGCCGATATTACGGACATTATTCTGAAGCGGCATTTCCCCGTTGATGTCCGCCATAATATCAAAATTAACCGGGAAATGCTGCGATAAGGTTATGTCTTTCGGCGGTGTTTTCAAAAACGATGCCGGATAATTTTTTCGGCAACGGCATCGGCACGTTTTGCCGTTTCCGGTTTCTCTATCAATTCAGGGGCGTGATGCGGTTTGCGGCGGGCGTTAATCAGCAGCGGTCCCGTACAGCCCCAATGCTTGTTTTCCGTCCGCTCTCCAATGCCGTGAATGTCCGCTGCGGGGTCGCTTTTCGTAAAAGTTGTCCAAAGAAAGTTACGAAAATCCGATGATACCTCATCTGTATTGTCAACCAGCACGATAAGCGGCAGCCCCGAAAATGCCGATGCCTGTAATTCTGCCTCCGCAATGTCAACCGTCTCGGCGCAAAGAACTCCCGGCATCACAACACGGGGATTTCGTAACGGCAGCGGCGTATCTATCGTTTCCGCTAACTGCCGCTGCGGTTTTCCGCTTATTGTTACAAAAACTTTTGAACCGCGATGCAGTTCTGCGTCGCTGTAATCCAACGTGTCTGCCGTCGTTTTCGTAACAAAATGTAAATCATAACGCCAATCAACTCGTTCCAGAACGTGCCGAAAAAAACGGGGAACGTCATTAACATCGAGCAGCGGGTCATCTTCATCGGCGGCAAGAAAAAGATATTTTGCCAGCGAAAGTTGTCCGCTGCCGAAAATACGGTGTGCCAAAGTATGCAACTCGGCACTGCGCCGGTCTTTGTCAAGCGGCAGATACGTTTCCCTGCCGATTGCCAGAAGCAGCGGATGAACACCGGCTTCATCAACAGCGTGGACGGCTTTCACGCCGGGCAACATATTTTGCAGAGCATCGCCGGTGAGGTGATGAATGAACTTGCCGAATTGCGTATCTTCCTGCGGCGGTCTTCCCACAACGGTAAAAGGAAAGACGGCATTTTTCCGATGATAGACACGGTCAACTTTCAGCACCGGAAACGGATGTGCCAAACTGTAATAGCCGAGATGGTCGCCGAATGGTCCTTCGGTTTTCGTCTCTGTGCCGAGCGTGCCGGTGATACAGAAATCGGCTTGGGTATAAATACGCTGCAACGAATTGTTAGTACATATTGCAATACGGTGTTGTCCCAGAATACCGGCAAAGAATAGTTCGCTGATATTTTCGGGCATCGGCATTACGGCGGCGGCGGTCATACACGGCGCACCGCCGATGAATATGCTGACCCGCAGCGGTGTACCGGCGGTAACGGCTTCGCGGTGATGCAGCGCAATACCCCGCTGTATCTGATAATGCAGTCCCGCTTCTTCGTTAGGCAGATAATCGTTACCGGAAATTTGAACGCGGTACATTCCCAAATTCCCCCAGCGTCCGGTGCTGTCCTCGGTATAAACCTGCGGCAAAGTGATGTATGCTCCGCCGTCATCTTGCCACGAAACCAGTTGGGGCAGTTGGTCTAACGAAGTTGTGTGCGCTAACACCGGTGCTGATTTTGAAAAAAAACACCGCTGCGGCAGCGCACAGTAACACGACTTGATGAGCGGCAGCCATTGACGCAGCGGCGGCAACGATAAATTATCCTTTGACAGCCCCTTTGATACCATTGCCATTATTTTTCGCAGCGGTTCGATGCCGTCGCGGAAAATGTACTCAACCCGTTTTTGTGTTCCGTAAAGATTCGTAAGCATCGGAAAGCGGCAATTTTTCACATTGGTGAACAGTACCGCAGGGGCATCGGCAGAATAAAGACGGCGTTGCACGGCAGCGATTTCCAGATAGGCATCAACGGGTTCATCAAAGACAACGAGTTGCTTCGTTTGAAACAGTGAATCAACACATTGCTGAAGATTACGATACCCCATTGTCATTAACCTTCTTTGCGGTAACTTGCTTTACGGCTTCAGTGGCAAGTTTGTCACAGCGTTCATTTTCAGGATGCCCCTGATGTCCGGGAACGTGGACAGCTTTAACCGAGTGAACAGCAATAAGGTCATCGAGTTCCTGCCAAAGGTCAATGTTCTGTACAGGCTTCAAGCTGCCGCCTTCTTTACGTTTCCAGCCGTTGCGTTTCCAATTCGGCATCCATTCCGTCAAGCCGGTTGTGACGTATGTTGAATCACTGACCAGTTCGACTTCTGCCGGTTTTTTCAGAAATTTGAGTCCTTCGATGACGGCGGTCAATTCCATCCGGTTATTTGTGGTCATCTTTTCCCCGCCGGAGTGTTCGATTTCCTTTCCGCTTGCCGGATGCCGCAAAATAAATCCCCAGCCGCCTGGACCGGGATTTCCCTTACAAGCACCATCGGTAAATAATTGAACGTCTGACATTGTATCTGTAACTGTTCCGCGGGGAAAAAGTTATCGCAGTTTTTCGATTTCTTTGCGCGAAAGATTTGTTGCAGCGGCAATTTCGCTCACTGGAATTTTCATACCCAATAAATTTCGGGCAATTTCGACGGCTCGCCTGGCTTCGCCTTCCATAATTCCTTCCGCTCTGCCTTCCGCTCTGCCCTTCTTAATCGAGGCGGAAATGTCCATTCGCAGCAT
>JAITQJ010000076.1 GCA_031288955.1 Planctomycetaceae bacterium
GTATTCAATGCGGACGTGTGCAGCATACGGCTGTACATCATAACGGACGGCACGTTCAACAATGTTGCGGCAAAAATAATCGCTGCGTACCGTATGCACCGCCCCGCGGCGGTCTTTCAGTTCAAGCGGAACACTTCGGCACATCTTGCTGCACGGCTCATTTTCGTTCAAAAAATTCGACCGCCACAAACAATGTTCCATCGTGAAGAGCGGATAACGTCCCGATATAATCTGTTCAATCTTGTCCGCCGCAATATGCTGCCGCAGGGTTTCCGTTTGCTGTTCATCTAAATCCAAACCCAGCGTTATCCGTTCCGCTCCCCAGTCGAGCAACTGTTGAAACGATAAATCGTTAATCACATTAAACGAAAAATCCGCAATGACCGGCACATTTTTGTTACGAAAAAACACTAATTCCTCAATGTTCCTCGCTAACACGGCATCGGGCTGCAACTCGGCAAGACGATGAAGCAATTTTGCTTCTCCCGCTTTGAGGATACGCGGCAGTACGGCAACGAATTCCGCACCGGTATTCCGCACCGCTTCGGCAAAAGCCGCATACTCCTCTTTACTGCAAAATTCGCCGTAAAACGACCGGCAGCCGCCGGCAAGATGTTTCGGCAGCGACGCTAATGCCGGCGGCAGATGACGGTAAAGAATGTGCAGAATCTGTTTTCGTGTTTCAGCGGGCGGCTGAATTTCGGTACTTTGTATTTTTGTCCGCAAAGTTTCCAACGTATTTTTTGTAACAATCCGCTCTCTAACCGGTACTTCAAAAGCATTGAGACGTTCAATCAGTTCCCGCCGCAACTGACCGAAAACACTCAACGGTATCATCGGATTACCGTCAATGATGCACGTTAACTTGCCGGGAGCATAAAGCGTGTTGCCGAAGCGGTCTAATTGTTCACGCAGGACGGTTTCGGTCAGCGGATGTTTTCGGGCAACTTCCAACGGGGCATCGCCGGTCAGGCGGACGTTCAAGCCGGTCGGTGATACCGCCGTGATTTCAATCGGCGTACCGGCAACGGCTTTGACCGTCAAGTCCAGCGGGACACGCCGCTGCTTTTGCCGCGATTCTAATTGTTTGCGGAGTTCCCGCTCCAACCGGGGGTCGTCCGTTTTCCAAACGTTTTGTCCTTCGGCAACGAATTGCGCATCAATCGAATTGTTCGCAAACGTCAACAGCACCTTTGCCCCGCCTTCGGCTTCTTTGACCGATTCCCTGCGGCGGATAATTTCATATACTCTGCCGCCCTGCGAATGTTCCGGTTCGTGTGTATTTTCAAATAGCACGCCGTCGCCGCGCCGGACTGCCGCCGAAAGCAACACCACTGCCGCATCCCGCCGGACTTCGATGACCGTTGCAAGCGGTGTTCCCCGATGCGACTGAACATCGCCCGGCACTAACTTATGCGGACGGACTCCTTCAAGCCAGCCGGTTGAAAAGCCGCGGGAAAAGGAGGCAAACCGCACAGGCGGGGCTGCCGAAGAAACATCTGTATTGCGGTTCGTGTCGAGGGCGTTCCGGTAAGTTTTTGTTACTTCCGCAACATATTCCGGTGCTTTGAGTCTGCCTTCGATTTTCAGAGCGTCAATGCCCGCCGTAATCAATTCGTTCAGAAGCGGCAGGGCGGAAAAATCGCAGGCACTTAATAGCCGCTTATCGTTACTAAAATTGGTATGGTCAGTTCCTGTTCCTGATTTTCGTAACGAATACGGCAGTCTGCACGGCTGCGCACAACAGCCCCGATTGGCACTGCGTCCGCCGAGGCAAAGACTGGCATAACATTGCCCCGAAAAACTGATGCACAATGCCCCGTGTATGAAACATTCTAATTCGATGTCCGTTTCCCGGCGGATGTTGTGAATCTCTTTGAGAGACAATTCTCTCGGCAATACCGCCCGCCTGATGCCGAGTTCGCCGGCTTTTTTGATACTTGCGGCGGAGGTCAGCGACATTTGCGTTGAGGCGTGAACGGGCAAATCGGGACAAACAACCAGGGCGAGTTTTGCAACGCCGAGGTCTTGAACAATCACCGCATCGGCATCGGCTTCGGCAATTTTTTCGAGAATTGCTTCAATCCGGCAGAGTTCGCCGTAATGAATCAACGTGTTGAGCGTAACATAACCTTTGACACCTTGTTGGTGCAGCGTTCGGAATGTATCGGCAAGATTTTCGAGGGGTATGCCTTCACTCCGGCTTCGGGCATTGAAGTTGTCCGGCGGAGCAAGACCGAAATAAACGGCATCGGCACCGGATTCAACGGCAGCGCGAAACCCCTGTTCCGAACCAGCGGGTGCCAAAAGTTCAGGAATAGACATAAATGAGTCCGCCGACTGCGGCGGAACGGAAACGGTGAGTTACGGTCGTTTAGGTTTTGACCTGCTGCCGTTTGGCTTTCCGCATTTTGGAGTTAGCGGGGCGTTTTCCGTGATTGGCTTTTTTCTTTGTGTGCTGCGGTTTGGACATTCGTTTCGTTCTTTCCGTTAGAGTGCCGCAATTATACCCTAAATCGGGAATTCGGCAAGGGATAGCAATTTTTCCGGTATCCCTTGCGATACCTGCGTCAATCGGCTAAAATCGGGTCGATATGACGATTTACCTTGATAATAATGCGACGACAGCGATTGCTCCTGAAGTTTTAGAAGTAATGCAGCCGTTCTTTACCAACGAATACTTCAATCCCAGTTCGATGTATGCCGCGGCACAGCCGGTGCGGAATGCCGTCGAAAACGCCCGTGAATACATTGCCGGTGTCATCGGAGCCGCTCAAGCGTCCGAGTTAATTTTCACCGCCTGCGCCACCGAAAGTTGTAATGCCGCCATTTTCGGTGCAATTCGAGCCAATCCGAACCGCCGCCATATTATCACGTCTGCCGTTGAACATCCTGCCGTTCTCGAAACTTGCAAAGAACTCGAACATCAAGGTTTTGACATTTCGTACATCGGTGTTGACCGGCAGGGCAGCATCAATCTCGGCGATTTTGTGCGAAGCATCCGCAAAGACACGCTGCTCGCTGCCGTAATGCACGTCAACAACGAAACCGGCGTAGTCTTTCCGATAGAACGTCTTGCCCGTGTTGTCAAAGAAACCGACCCCGCTATCCTTTTCTTTTGCGATGCCACGCAATCAATGACGAAGTTGCCTATCAATCTGAACGGTGTGTTCCGCAATGTCGATATGCTCGCCTTTTCAGGACACAAGTTTCACGCCCCGAAAGGCATCGGCGGTTTGTACATTCGCCGGGGAACCCGCTGCCGTACATTTTTAATCGGCGGTCATCAGGAATTCGGCAAACGCGGCGGTACGGAAAATGTGCCGTACATTGTCGGTATGAGCAAGGCAATCGAATTAGCGGCGGCAACGCATAATGAAGACGCTGAACAGATGAAACGTCTCCGCAATAAACTTGAAGATGCTTTTCTGCAACAAATACCGAATGTCGAAATTAACGGGCGCGGTGCCGAACGGATGCCGAACACGCTGAATGTTGCGGTACATTATATTGAGGGCGAAGGTATTTTGTATCAGTTGAGTGAACTCGGCATTTGTGCATCAAGCGGCAGTGCCTGCACATCGGGGTCGCTTGAACCGTCGCACGTTTTGTCGGCGATGGGTGTGCCGTTCACGGCGAAACACGGCAGTATCCGTTTTAGTTTGAGCCGATACACGAGCGAAGCAGAAATTGACACCGTGATTACGGAGTTTCCGAAAATCGTTGCCCGGCTTCGGCTGTTATCACCGTATTGGGACCAAGCGAACAACAAGCCGCGCTCAGCGTTGCCGGTCATTACTCGATAGTTGCCGCTGCCGGTTTTTGCGGTATCAATCGTATCAGGCGGTATTTACGTCCGGCAGTCAACTGCACGCCTTGTAAACCGGTATAGGGCGGTTGAAAAGTCTGCACGGTGATACGTTCGTTCGGCACGTTATAAATCGGCAACTCTGCCGTTTGCGGGACAGGTTCGGACGATGCCGCATAGAGATTCACTGCTGAAAGACACGCATTTTGAATATGTGTCAGTTCTTCGGTGCGCTGCGTGCTTTGCCGCACAGCGGCAGTTGTTTGCAGAACTGCCGCCGTACCGGCAACGAGAACCGTCATTGCCAGCAAAACCTCTAAAAGCGTAAAAGATTGACAGTGCAGCATTTATCAGCGTACAACCTTACCATACTGCGGCGAATTTGCCGGTGTTATGGCAGCGTTTTATACATTATCATTTGATTAAGGATACGTTATGTTGTAAACGCATCAAAGCATTCACAAACGCCGCAGGAATTTTTCCGGTTTTGTCAGGCGGGACATCCAATAAGAAATTGGCACCTCGCGAACGTATGGTCGAATACAACTTCAAAAGTTCTTCATCACTCCGCACGGTATCGCTTGTGTGAAACCATGAGTAACCAATGGGATAACAAACTTCTACCGGCAGATAGTATTTTCTATAGTGAGTTTTGGCGGGTTTGAGCGGAGTGATTTGCATAGTGCGCCAATTGTTAATTGCGCTCTTGGGAAGAAACATTTCGTAGGTCATCACATCCGACGGCCAGCCGTGTTGTATATAGCGGTCTTCGAGTATTGATGGTTCCGAACCGGCATTTGCTATAAGAATTGCTTCGGGCTGCCAGCGAGCCATTTGTTTATATAACTTTTCCCGATAATCGCGGGGCAAAGCACTCGGAATGTCAATCCATACTTCACCTATTTTCCCATATTGAGTGAGCAACTCTTCCAACTGGTTCCATTGAAATTGCCGGTATTCTTCGGTTGTGTATAGATTGTTCCAGCCGACATGCAGCGGCGTTTCCGAACCCATCACGTGGTGTTCGTCTTCAGAACAATAGTAAAGGCCGGGCATAATCCCATATTTGGCACATGCCTTGACAAATGCCTCTATCACATCGGTCTTGTTGCCGCTCGTTCCTATATGATAATCCGTGTATTTACTCTGCCATAGGCAATGTCCCGACGCATGTTTAGCGGTCAATACGGCATACTTCATTCCGGCATCGCGTGCCGTCCGTATCCATTGCTCGACATCCAGATTTGGCGGAGCATAACGCGCAGAGGGCATATCACCTCTCAAGTTTTCTTTTCCATCCATCGTGCTTATGCCGAAATGGATAAACATACCGTAACCCAATGCTTCCCATGCCTGAAGTTGCGATACAGACAACCGCTGGCTGCCTTTCTCGGCTTCTTTTGTTTCACTTTTCCCTTGACTGTCGGCAGATACGCCTGAAAAAGGGAGTACGCTTGCTGCGCTTGCCATTGAAGCACAATAAATAAAGTTTCTTCTATCCATCTTTTTATTTTGGTTTGTATGATAATTTATCGTATCATTTCAAAAGCAACGGCAGGCAGGTCGGCGGGCAAATCGGCGGGGAAAATGACTTCAATCCCCTTCCCATCAGCCGTCTTCTGCCACTC
>JAITQJ010000104.1 GCA_031288955.1 Planctomycetaceae bacterium
TGTGAAAACTTCGGCAAAATCCGCAGCGAACGCCGCAACCGTCCGATTTCTGTGCCGGATGCGCTGATTGCCGCAACGGCATTATCGTACGATTTGCCGCTCGTTACGCATAACAAATCCGATTTTGAAGGAATTACAGGTCTGGAAATTGTTACAAAATATGAATAGTGTTATTATCATTCCGGCGCGGTACGCCTCGACACGTCTGCCGCAAAAGTTGCTGCTTAACCAAACCGGCAAAACACTGATTCAGCACACGTACGAAGCCGCTTCCAAAGCGGCACTGCCGGAGTCCGTTACCGTTGCCTGCGACCATCCGGCAATTTATGATGCTGTCAAAAGTTTCGGCGGCAGCGTTGTGATGACTGACCCGAATGCCCGAAGCGGTACCGACCGTATCGCCGAAGTTGCCGCTCAACTCGATGCCGATATTATCGTTAACGTACAAGGCGATGAGCCGGAAATTTCCGGTGCGGCAATCGATACTGCCGTGCGGATTTTAATCGACAATCCGTCGGCAGTAATGTCAACACTGGCAGCACCGATTCGCAGCCGGCAGTACCTTGAAGACCCGTCTTGTGTAAAAGCGGTGTTTGACAGCAGCGGCAAAGCGTTGTATTTTAGCAGAAGTGTGATACCGCATCCGCGGGGCGGCATTACAGAAGAACATTTAACACGTGAACCGCCGCTGTTTTATCAGCACATCGGTTTGTATGCGTACCGGCGGGAGTTTTTGTTACATTTAAGTCAACTGCCGCCTTCGGCTTTAGAACAGACAGAAAGTTTGGAACAACTGCGGGTACTGCACCACGGCTGCGGTATTCAAGTAGCCGTCATTGCCGAAGCGGCGGCGGGAATTGACACAGCGGAAGATTACAATCGCTTTGTAAAGCGGAACAGGTTAACAACATAATGGCTAAATCAGAGAAGACGAATATATCAACAATTCCTCCGGTGCTTGACCGGGTTTTTGCAGCGGCAAAAACGGCGGAGGAGAATCGGGGCAGCGACATTGTTATTCTCGATGTTCGGGAATTGACAAAGGCGTTTGACTTTTTCCTTATCGTGTCGGGTTCAAGCCGCCGTCAACTGTATTCGATTGGCGATGAGATTCAAAAAAAGTTGGCGGGCGAGATGAATGATATATGTTTATCCGTTGCGGGACACACGGAGGGCAAATGGATAGTCATTGACTACGGCGATATAATCGTTCATCTTTTTGAACCGGAGACACGAAACTATTATGCTCTGGAAGAACTCTGGGGCAAAGCAGAACGCGTGAACGTAATGCCGCCGCAAGACGGCGGTTCTGTGTAAATTGACAAAACCATCACGAAAGCGGACAATGGTGTGCGCTTCCCTTTTTCCAACGGATTTATGACGACCGCACAAAATTGGGGCGATGTTCCTGCCGAATGGAAACATCGGCATCTGCTCGGCTTGGAAGATTTAACCGCCGATGAAATAACTCTCCTTCTTAATCAAGCCGAACGGTTCCGGGACGTTCTAACAAAAGGCAGCCGTAAAATTCCTCTCCTCGCCGGAAAAACCTGCGTCAATTTATTCTTTGAGAACTCGACCCGCACCCGGACGAGTTTCGGTCTTGCCGCCCGCCGGCTCGGTGCTGATGTCATCGAATTTTCCGCTTCAACCAGCAGTCTCTCCAAAGGTGAAACAATTATCGACACCGCAAAAAATATCGAAGCGATGCAAATCGACGCAATGATTGTCCGTCATAGTTGTCCCGGTGCTGCCAAACTGCTCGCTCAAAATATCGCTTCACACGTTTTCAATGCCGGTGACGGTCCGCACGAACATCCGACACAGGCATTGCTTGACATTTTAACGATACGCCGCCGCTTCGGAAAAATTGCCGGCTTGACCGTTGCTCTCGTCGGCGATATTGCTCACAGCCGGACAGCACGTTCGAATATCTGGGGATTAAAAAAATTAGGAGCGAACGTCATTCTTTGCGGTCCGTCAACGCTGGTATCGAAAAACTGGGAGAAACTCGGTGTCGAAGTATCGTATTCGCTTGACCGGATTTTAGGACGCGTTGATGTGTTCAATCTGCTGCGGATTCAATTTGAACGGCAGGTTGTGCGTCCGTTTCCCTCGGTTCGGGAATACGCACATCTTTACGGAATGGATGCGGTACGGTTAGCGAAAGCCAAAAGTGATGTGTTGATTATTGCACCGGGACCAATCAATCGGGGTGTCGAAATTACGCCGGACGTTGCCGATGGTCCGCAATCCGCCATATTAGACCAAGTTACCAACGGCGTTGCCGTCCGAATGGCGGCGTTGTGGATGGGCATTGCCTCACGGCAGCGCAATGATGACGCTTTCCCAAAGAGCAGCGGCTCCGGCGGCGGGAAGAATACGGTACGCTAACTCGACCGCTTTAGGTAAGCCGGTTTGTTTTTGATTATCCCAGACATCGTGCCACTTGGTGCCGTCATAATAGCGGAATCGGCATTCAACAACATTCGGCAATATATCGGTCAAAGCCGGAGCGTTGCCTGCCGGCTGCTTCTGCCGTACCAAGGCGGAATGATACAAGCCGATGCCTTGCCGCTGTTGATACGTTATTGTTACAATATCTTCTGCTGCCGGAGTCCCGGCGGCAAATTGCAACTGCTGCTGCGTCCCGGTCAAGCGTTCTGCGGCGGACGTTAGGTCATCGTTGAACATTCGGACAACGAGGCGATTAACGCGGCTTCGTTCGCTTGTGTACGTTGTATAATTTTCCGTGCGTAAGTAGAGCGATGTAATTCCCCAAACACTGCCGAGCAAGGCAACAAACAGTGTCGAGGACAAAAGCAATTCCAACAAAGTAAAGCCGCTTTTCATCTTTTTTATGACGCTTTCCGCTGCTGAATCGAAAATTGGAATCCTGGTGCCGAAAGCATTTCGACGATAGAGGCGAACGACATATTTTCGTCCCGTTTCAATTTTAACTCCTGGGCGATTTGACTCATTCCTTTCGATTGTGCAATGCTGCCGATAACGGATAATAGGTGTTCTGCGCTGTTGTCTTCGAGAGCGGCTTCGAGTATTCCGATAACATCATCTTTTGTTTCAATGTATTCTGCTAATTTCCAATCATTGAATTTAATCATTTGTGTCCCCTTCTAATTCCAATTCGGAATCGGCTAGTTGCTTGGCTTCTTCAATATCCTGCTCTTGTGTCGATTTATCGCCGCCGCAAAGTATGGATTATTTCCTGTCCGGTGTTTTTTTACAACAGTTTTACTCCGGCAGCAGCGTACGCTTCGAGCATTTCGCGGCTCCACAAACCGCAGGCAACCTCGCCGATGTGGATAGCCCGAAGCATAAATAATGCCAAACGGGACTGTCCAATGCCTCCGCCAATCGTTTGCGGCAATTCATCGCTCAAAACCCCCTTGTGAAACGGCAACTTCGCCCGCTCTTCACACTTGCGAATCATCAACTGCCGCCGCAACGCTTCCGCATTGACCCGGATACCCATTGACGAGATTTCAAGAGCCGTCTCCAATACTGGATGCCACAGCATTATGTCGCCGTTCAACCCGACACCGCCCGTCCGCGGCGTTGACCAATCATCGTAATCCGGTGCGCGTCCATCGTGTATCGAACCGTCCGCCAACACACCGCCGATGCCGATAACAAATACCGCACCGGCTTCGCGGCATAACTCCGTTTCCCGTTCTTTGGGCGAAAGTTTCGGATACCGCGACAGTAATTCCTCCGATGTAACAAATGTTATTTGGTCTGGAAGAATCGGCTTGATTTGCGGATACCGAGAGCAAACCCAGTATTCGGTCGATTTAACGGCGGTAAAAATTGATTTGACCGTCTCTTTGAGGAAAGCCAGACTCCGCTGTCTGGAACGTATCACCTTGCACCAATCCCATTGGTCAACGTAAAACGAGTGAATCGGCGAAAGAGTTTCGTCGGGACGGACAGCATTCATATCGGTATAAAGTCCCTCGCCCTCTTTGAAACCGTACCTATGAAGAGCGTGACGTTTCCATTTTGCCAGCGATTGGACGATTTCGACTTTTTTATGCAGACCGGCAGCGTAAAACTCAACCGGCTTTTCGATGCCGTTAAGGTTGTCGTTAAGTCCCGTTGCGGGGTCGATAAAAAGCGGGGCAGTGATGCGCTGCAAACCTAATTGCGAGGCAAGCGACTGCTCAAAATGGTCTTTGATTCCCTTGATGGCGGTCTCAATTTCCCGAACCTTAAAAGCCGGTTTATAACCGCGGGGAATATCGTATTTGACAGTATTCATAAACGGAAAAACTCCATTCTCAATTATATTTTAGCCAGATATTGCGGTACTGCGCTTTGTTGCCGTGTCCCTGCAAATAGAGACCGAGCGGTTCGGCTCCTTCTTTTTTTCTTCCCGGCGTTTCGTGTTTCGGTTCAAATTTATCGTGAATCACTACACCGTTATGCTTGACCGAGATGACCGCATTTGCCGTCTTTTTTCCATCGGCATCGTACTTTGCCGGAACAAAATCAATGTCGTAAGTCTGCCATTGCAGCGGCGGATAGCACATATTGACCTTCGGTTCGCTTTGCTGATAAAAGCCGCCGCATTCGTTGTTTTTGCCGTCGAGACCAAAGGAATCGAGAATCTGACATTCGTAGCGTTCATCAATATAAACGCCGCTGTTGGAGCGTCCTTGTCCCCGTGCGGTCGGCATATAAGAGGTCATAAATTCAACGTGCAGTGTGTAAGGACGTTTTTCAAAGGGCTTCGTTTCTGCCTCCGACCAGAGCGTTCCGGCGGCTTTATTGACGTTCGCTTTGGTGAACAGGTCGGACGCTTTACCCTCGGCGAACAGCACGATTGCCCCTTCCGGTGCTTTCAAACCGAGTGTCGGACTCTTGCGTTCAACTTTACGCAATACTGGTCTCGTCTCTCCTAGCACTACAACGGTCAACGCACCGGGCGTGATTTTGAACTCTATATGTACGTCACTGCCGTTGGTTGACGAGACGAAGTCACCTTGGGCATTGATTTCTCCTGTACCATTTTGTTTCTCGCCGCCGCGTTGCCAAACGGGAGGCAAACCTTCCTTGAAGGCAACGGTACGAAACTTACCTCCGCCTTCGGCAACGATATTACAGCCGAGTGGTCCGCCCGTTCCGGCGACTTCATATTCGCCCTGAATCTGAAAATCGCGGTTAAGGGCAGCGTCTTTGGCAACTTCCTCAACGGAAGTGTATTCGGGAGCGGCAGCATCTACGCAGACACCGAAGCCCGCCATCAGAGCAAAACAAAGGAATTGGTTAATGTGTTTCATCGTGATTGTTATGAAGATTAGATTGACGACCGCCGCAGGCAGCGAGGCAGATGTTTACTGCCACCACCATTTTCCGGCGGGAAGTTCGATAGCGGCTTTGGCTTTCACCTCCGCCACATTACCCGTGTCGGCTTTAATTTTTTCTTTCGCAATGATTTCCAGCGGTTCAATTTCGACACCGCCGCCGACGGGAGCCATCAGCGTTCCGCCGCGTACTTTATAACCGACAACCGCTTCGACTTGCTGCGGCAGCGTAAATTGTTCGATAGCGTACTTCTTTTCATCGCCGAAAAATGCCATCTGCCAACCTGATTTGCCGTAAAAGTCCTGCTCCTGAATGTACGCCGCCGCAACAAGCATATCGATAAAATTACGCAGTTGTGCGAACACCAGCACTTTTTTAGCGATTTGCGGATAATTCCGTGTGAAACTCCGTGTATAAGCGAGGCTTGCCGCATCGGTTTGTCCGCTTTCGGCAATCAACTTAACCCGGCTGTTCGTTAATTCTAAACCCGAACCGTCTGCCGTCGCTGTAACCGATTCGTAATCCGGTACGAAGTACCAGCGAAACAGAGCGTTGCCGATGTTCGGCGTTGTCCGGTCGATGAATGTCTCCATCCGTACCGGCGGTGCATCTGTTCCGATGCCGATACGTTTCATTCGGTAATCTGCCGAGACCAGAATTTGGGCGGCGTGTGTTTTGCCGGAGATACCGTCAATGCGTACCGTTTGATTGCCGAGACTGTTCTTCACACCGTCAGCGAATTGCTGAAAACGGCGGCGGCTGGTTTGCGAGCCGAAATCTTTTTGAAACTGCTGCAATCGGGCATTGCCTTCCGGTGTCGGGTCAATCGAACAGCCGATGCGGTCAACGCCGTCCGTTTTCGGAGCAAAAGCCCGCAGTGCCGTTACCAAATCCTGTAATTCGCACACCGGCATTTGCGAAGTCTGCCCCATCATTGCGCCTTCGTAACCGGGATACCAGCCTTCGGCGGAACCGGCGATAACGAGGTCTTTGGAGTCTGCAAAGTAGAATACGTAGCGGATTTCCTGAAGTCCGGCGAGATATTTCATCTCTTCGCTGACTGTCCCGCCGGCATCAACCGCCGCTTTTTCAAGCCGGTTAAGACTCACAAACCGCATCGGTGTTT
>JAITQJ010000203.1 GCA_031288955.1 Planctomycetaceae bacterium
GGTTGCCCGCAATAAAAACAAGAAGGGAAAGGACGAAGCGGTAACGTATCTCGTCAGAGTGTGTGCGGCGAAAACCGGAGAAGTTTATGTAAATTGATAATTGAAAATGGAAAATTGAGAATTATCAGAAAACGAATACAGCAATGGTCTGAATTTGTACCTTAATTATCCATTATCAATTCATCACAACCGAACAAGAAGAAAGAGTATGACAATGAACAGCAATTATCAATTATCCATTTTCAATTTTCAATTTATTCTTACCGCTGTGTTATTGACGGCGGCGGAGACCGTTATGGCGCAGTCCGGCGGTATCGGCGGCGTTACGGCACTGCGGACACCGGACGGCAAGCCGGTACCGATTTCGCAGGTCTCGCTGACATATCAGGCACCAGTAAGGCAGAAGGTCTATGATGTCGAGGACATTGTGCAGGTTCACGTAAAAGTAGATTGGATTTACAACAATACGGCAAACAATCAGCGAAAAAAGAAAATCGAAACGTCGGCAGAGATAACCTATTGGTCGAAATTTACCGGTCTCTTTAATTTGCCGGTGCGGTCGCAAGACACGGCTTCGCTGCCGGCACTGGGCGGAAAACTCGACCACAAGACGCAAAATCAAGGCAAACTCGACCGAACGGAAAAATTGGACTTCCGTCTCGCCTGCCGTGTAACATCGGTGATGGACAACGGCAATTTATTTATCGAAGGAACACAAACAACGCAAATCGGCGAAGAGGGGAAGGTTATTTACGTCGGCGGCATTATTCGTCCTGAAGACATCAAGGCGGACCATACGATTGAGTCGGCACAGGTCAGTGCCTTGGACATTAAAGAAATCCCCAGCGGCAACGTGTATGATACTGCCCGCCGTCCGTGGGGAACACGGCTGATTGAACAGATTAAACCGTTTTAGCGGAATTGAGAATTGAAAATTGATAATGGAAAATGACGGGGAAAACGGAAAATCGTAAAGGTTGAGGGGGTTCTGAATTATCAATTTTCACTTTAATCAGAGGAACAATAACAATGAAAAACAATTATCAATTCCTTGTCATCGTTGCGGCATTATTGGCAGCGGTTGACTATTTGGCTGCTGCTCCCCTTTACGTAGAAAATTTAGTGCGGATTAAGGGGCAGGAGACGACAACGATTCGCGGCTATGGTATCGTCAGCGGCTTGAACGGCACCGGCGACGACCCAAAGTCGTACAGTCCGCTTGCACAGGCAATCCTTCGGCAATTTGAACGAAGCGGTATGGCTGGTGCCAGTGAAAAAGGTATTAACGCCACACGCAACAGTGCTTTGGTGGAAGTAACGGTAACGATACCGGCAAGCGGCGGACGGGACGGCGACCGGCTTGACGCAACCGTCGTTTCGGTCGGCAATGCGAAAAGTCTCACCGGCGGAGTGCTGTCCTCGACAATGCTTGCCGCTCCGATTCCGCATAACGAAAAAACGCAGCCGCTCGGCAATGTTTGGGGTGAAATCACGATTGAGCAGCAAAGTGCGCCGAATGTCGGACGGATTAAAAACGGCTGCCGCTTGTTCGGCGATTTTACGAATCCGTATATTAAAGACGGCAACGTTACGCTTGTGATTAAAAAGGAACACACTGACCCGCGGACGGCAGTAGCGATTGCCGATGCGATTAACAATGACGCTGATTTGAATCAGCAATACTCGGTTACTGCACGGGCGATTGATTCACATTTCGTCGTCGTGCGTGTTCCGCAAAACTGCTTCGGCAATCCGATGGAGTTTATTTCGGAATTGATGTCCGTTGAGGTTCCTCCGCAGAGCCGACCGGCATTGCCGCGGGTAACAATCAATGAACGTGTCGGAGTGATTGCGATTGACGAAAACGTGGAGGTGAAACCGACTCTGATAACGCACCGGAACATTGTCGCAGAGATACCGCCGCAGTTGCAGCCCGGCGAAGCGGAACAGATGCCGAGACAGTTTGTCGATGTCGATACGCCCTTGAAATTACGGCAGATGAATGGAGAAAACGCAACAAATATGAAGTTGAAAGCCCTACAGGCTTCGCTTGATGCTGTCCGGGTTACGCCGCAGGATATGATAGAAATCATCAAAATCCTGAAAGCCCAGGGTGCATTAGTCGGTGAAGTCGTTTTTGTCGAATAACCTTTTCCCTTGTCAATTTAATAAAATGAACACTATCAATACGAACACAGCGTTTTCGGCAACTTATGCAGCGAGGTCTTATACCTCTTCGCTGCCTGATGTACGCCAATCGGCACGGGCGGCTGAATTGGATTCCTATCAGCGGTCAGACGGCAGTGTTGCCACACGGCTGGATAAGGTTGTTGACGACCCGCAAAAGTCGGAATCCGTGTTAGAAGACACCGTATCTTCCGGCACGACAGAAGACCCGCGTTTTCGGGAATTACTTCACCAGTTTGTCGGACAGACGTTATTTGGGCAGATGTTGAAGTCGATGCGGGCAACGCAGGAGAAAAATCCGTATTTTCACGGCGGACGTGCCGAGGAGATATTCCAGAGTCAATTAGATATGCAGTTGACGGACGAGATGACAAAGGCGAGTTCCAAGACATTGAGCGACCCGATGTACAAACTGATGACCGCCAAAAAGACAGCAGTGTAGGATGTTATCGTGCCGTCAATTATTTCATTACGTTCTCAATTATCAGCGGACAAACACTTTACAGAACGGAATGAACAAGTTTTGCCCCCCGTTCGGTGCCGGAAGCAGACATTATGAAAAAAAGTTAAAAAATTTCCAATTTTCCCAATCGCCTTGCAAGACAAGTTTTATAGAAACGGCGGCGTACCTAAATGCCTTCCAACGAAAAAGCCTTTGACGAAAGGTTAGAAGCAGTTATAATTGTTTGCGTTGGTTCGGAAGGCAAGAAGTCTTCGTTTCCGTTTGCGTAATGTGACGATTATGCAAACGGGATAAAAATCACGGATGAAGCAGTACCGATAATCACTCTCCTGATTTTTGAATAACGATGAAGTCCGCCGTAAAGGATTACACACTGACTCCCGCTGCCGATAAACGCACTGCCGACAAGGATAACGAATCCGGCAGCAAAGTTCTCGATGAAGTAAAAATACTGCTCGGCGAGCAGCGGTACAATCTTTGGTTCAGCCGGGATACCGTTTGCCGCTGGCAAGACGACAAAGTCGTCTTTCACGTCCGCAATGCCTTTGCCGCACAAACAATCCGTACGCATTGCCAAACGGAAATTACTCAAGCCGTTGTCAATGTTTTCGGTACAATACTCGAAACGTCGTTTTGCGTCGAACAGCGTAAAAAACCGCTGCAAAACAATGCGGTACAGCAAACCGCCCTGCCCTTGACCGTTCGTCATCAGGCACATCCAACGGCGAAAACGGCAACGCCTCATTTCAAAAGTCTGGATACTTTTCTTCAAGGCACATCGAACGATGTGGTTCGGCGAGCCGTTGATTTAGCGTTAACTCATCACTGCGAAATCAATCCTTTGTACATTCACGGTTTTTCCGGCACCGGCAAAACGCATCTCTTGGAGGGAATTTGGGGAAAAATAAAACGCGGTTCCTCTAAAGAAGCGGGAACGATAATCCCGGTCTCTTTCGCAGCGCATTCAACGCCGCTCTATATGACCTCTGAACAATTTATTTCCCTGTTTTTGGAATCGATACGGGATAACGGCAAGAGCGGTGAAAAATTCCGCAGCCGGTTTAACAAAATATCTGTTCTGCTTCTCGACGACGTTCAGTTTTTAGCAGGGAAAGAGGCGACGCAAACGGAGTTCCTGCACATTCTCGACTTGTGTATGCGGCACAACATTCAGGTTTTTTTGACCGGCGATAAACCGTTGCAGCAACTTCCGTTGCGCGGTGATGTGATTTCCCGATTGGAGGCGGGTTTATCCTGCGGCATTGATTTGCCGGAACGGGACCTGGCACTGCGGATTTGCCGTCAAATGGTTGAACAGCGTAAGTTGCCGATTGGTGAAGATGTGTGCCGAATGACAGCGGAGCGTTACGGCAGCACGGTGCGGCATATGCAAGGGGCATTAAACCGATTGCACGCGGCTCTGCTGACCGAAGAGGGGAAGACTTTAACACTGCCGGCTGCCGAAAAAGTGTTATTGGATTTTCCGTCGTTGACCCGGGTTCAGATGGTAACGTTGAAGGACGTTGAGTCGGCGGTGTGTGAAACGTTTAACATCGGCAGAGAGCGTTTACAATCGAAAAGCCGCACGAAGGCAGTAACGGTACCGAGAATGCTGGCGATGTATCTTGCGCGAAAATACACTCAATCTGCTCTCTCCGAGATTGGTGACTTTTTCGGCAAGATGTCGCACAGCAGTGTCATATCAGCGCAGAAAAAAGTTGACCAATGGATAGTCTCCGGCGACAAAATAATCCCCGCTCTGCGCAGAATGGAGCGGAAGTTGAGTTGACAGCAATACAAAGACGTTTCGCTTTATAACAGTTCCCCTTGCCTGTCCTGCCGCTTTGTGCTTTTCGCTGCCGATTTGACGACTTGTTCCGGCAGCGGTAACTCCATCACCGCTCCGTCCATCATCTCCTGAATCGTTACTATCTGCAACTTCGGTATCTTCTTCGTTAACTTCAACCCCGGCGGGTCTGGCAAATGACCGAACACGGCAGCCTCCTGGAGCATCGGCTTCGTCGGTTCTTCCAACGTGATAAAAACGCCCGCTGCCGCTTTTTCACGCTCCATTACTCTTGCAAAATCCCGAATGTCTTTTACCGAAACGCGTCCCGATTTCACCGAAAACAAAGCCGTCCCGCCGAGAATATAAGCAATGCCGTCAATTCCCTTATCTGCCCCTTTTTTATCATTGATTTTCGCTTGATTATCGGTGTACGTCAGTATCGCCCACTTCTCAAACTCT
>JAITQJ010000262.1 GCA_031288955.1 Planctomycetaceae bacterium
CGTCAACTCTAACGCTCCCGGCTTCGACGTTGATATTGAAGAACATCAGGATACCGTACGCTGGATTCTCACATTCAAAGACGCTTTGCCGAACGACACCCTTATTAAAGGACAACTCGACGGACAAGTCTGCCAAAGCGGCGAGGGCGGATTATGTATCCCGATAACGGTTGCATTTGAAGCAAAATATGATGCCGATTTGCAAACGGATACCGCCGGCGTTGCCGAACGTTTTGTCTGGCGGAATAAAGAAAATGTACCCTCTCCGGCTGCGTTGTCGCCGGTCGAAGTCGGCGGCGTGAGCAGTCTTTCGTCTGCCTTGCTGTACGCTTTTCTCGGCGGCATCATTCTTAACTTTATGCCGTGCGTCCTGCCGGTTATCGGTTTGAAAGTGCTGTCCTTTTTTGAACAAGCCGGTCATAGCCGGACACGGGCATTGCTGCTCAACGTTGCCTATTCGCTGGGACTGTTATCGGTATTTCTCGTTCTGGCATTTTTCAGTCTCGGCTTGAGTATCCTGTTCACCTTTGATGTGTTTAACATCGTGATGGCGTGTATCGTCTTTGCGATGGCGTTGAGTTTAATGAACATTTGGGAGTTGTCCGTACCGGCATTTTTAGGACGCGGCAAATCGGCAGAACTGATGCAGCGTGAAGGCGTTGTCGGTGCATTCGGTAAGGGTATCATCACAACACTGCTGGCTATTCCCTGCGGTGCGCCGCTGTTGAGTCCGGCAGTGAATTGGTCGGACTTGCAAATTCGTAACGGAAATACCGCTGCGGTGTTCGTGATGTACGCTGTCATCGGTCTCGGTATGGCATCGCCGTATCTGATTGCCGGTGCGTTTCCTGAATGTCTTCGGTTTCTGCCCAAAGCGGGACGCTGGATGGAGACTTTTCGTAACATTATGGGGTTCTGCCTGCTCTTTGCTGTCATTTGGATTTTGTACTTTATCCCGCTGGAAAAACTGCTGCCGACTGTTGCCGTGCTGTTTGCTGTTTGGTTTGCGTGCTGGATTTTGGGACGCAATCAAATGGCGGGCAAAGTCAGAGCGGCGGACTATATTGCCGGTCTGTTGGTGTTGGCGGTTGTGCTTATGTTTTCATTTGAATTGCCGCAAGTACCGAATCGTTACACGTTGGAATCGGCAATGCAGTACCGCTTGCACGGCAATCAGGACGGGCATTGGCAGCCGTACAGCAAGGCGGCGTTTGACAAGGCGTTGGCATCGGGCAAGACGGTTGCGGTCGATTTTACGGCGGACTGGTGTATGAACTGCAAAGTGTTAGAGGCGACGGTCTTGGAGTCGCCGGAAGTATTACAGGTGCTGGACGAACAAAATATCGTGTCGTTGACGGCGGACTGTACCCGCAGCGGTGAGGCAACGGATTTATTGTTACAATTAGGTCCCCGGCAGGTGCCTGTATTAGCCGTCTTTGACCCGAAGCAGCCGGAACAACCGGTAGTTCTGCGCGGCGGTTATACGGTAAAAACGTTCATCAGTCTGTTGTTGCGCTGATGCCGTTTTCACGGTTGTCCCAATGAAGCGATGCGTAGTTCGAGGTCTTTTTGAGCAGAGTTCGATTGGAGAGAACGCTGATAATACGCTGCCGCTGCACTTCGGTCGCCGCTCTGCTCTTTCAAGTAACCCGCTGCCCGCAATGCCCGATAGTTCGACGGCTCCGCAGACAACACATTTTGCAGCGTAACGTCTGCTGCCGAGCGGAGGTCTGCTGCCGTATCCGTTCTGCCCTGTAACTGACAGATTTGACTGTATTCCTGATACAAACGGGCTAACTCGATTTTCGGTTCCGATGAGACAGGGTCTGCTTTAACCCAATCCGTCATCACCTGGAACGCCTCTTGCGGACTTTTACAGTCCAAATACAGTGCCGCCAAACCGCGGTGTGCATCAGAGTGATTCGGTTTTTTTGCCAAACAGAGTCTATAATACTGCACCGCCTGGTCATACTGTTGTTGAGCGGCAGCGTGTTGTCCCGATTGCAGCGACAGTCTGCCGGACTGATGATACGTTGCGGCAATATTGTATTCCATTTCAGGGTCGTTCGGTTTCGCTTTGAGTGCTTCCTGAAAGGCAGTCATCGCCGCATCATATTTTGCTTGTCCGTAATAATCAACGCCTCTGGAAGTGTTATTGGCAAACCGACAACCGGTCAACAAGAGAACGGCGGCGCAGGTCAGCACCCAACATACTGCATCGGCACGGAATTGTTTAGGATACGTAGTCATACACACAAAAGGCAACGCTGCCCGCCGGCGAAGTATGCCGATTTTATTCAATCGAATCAAGAGGAATTACAGATAACGAGACGGTTGAAAATTCCTCTGGACACGGTTTCGCCGAAACGCTAGTATCCGTTTATGCGGCGGGGATTATTGCTGATACTCATCGGTTCGTTATTCGTTTCAACGCTTTGCGGCTGTGTAAGGCGGCGTATGACGGTACGCAGTAATCCGCCGGGAGCAACCGTCTATCTTGACGGAAAAGAAATCGGGCGTACGCCGTTTTCAACGAATTTCAATTATTACGGCAAGCGGGAATTCAAAGTCGTCAAACAAGGCTACGAAACGCAAACCAAACTTCTGCCGGTACGTGCGCCTTGGTACGAGTGGCCCGGCATTGATTTTGTCTCCGAAGTTCTCGTGCCGGGTAAATTGACTGACCAAAAGTTTTTCGAGTTTGAATTGCGTACACAGCAGGAAACAGGCGGAGCGGAAATCGTTGCCCGCGCCGAAGAATTACGGCGGACAGCACACACGGACGGTTTGCCGCAAACGACAATGCCGCTCGCCCAGCCGCCGGCAGTCTATTCCGTCCCGAATACAGTACCGCCGTCTCTCGTACCGGCAAACAACGCCGGCTCAATTCCCGTTCCTGTCTTTTCAGGACAGGGGAACTGATTACTGTATTACCGGTTGTCCCATACCGACGGTTACAGCACCGCGTTCTATTGATGACGGCAAACCGACTAACTGTCCCCAACCGCTGGATTGCATCATTTGTGCCGATGCGGCATCGCCCTTCAAGGAAGCGTACCAAAAAACCGTTGACGAACGAACGATTGCTGCCTGAAACTTTTCGTCATTTCGAGCCGTCAAGGTAAAAATCCGTCCGCCGTAAATCCGATGGTCGCCGCCTTGAAGCGTTATCAGATACCGTTCGCCCGTCATTGCATCAAACGGAATCCGCCGATGTACCGCCTTTGTCGGACCAATGATACCGTCGTCCTCCGTTCCTGTGATGAAAAGCGTTGGGGCAGAAACCGGTTTATAGATTTCCTTGAAACTCATATTTGTCCAGCGTACCGGCGGACTCATCGCCAACACGGCTTTAATCCGTTTATCGTGCAGCGACACGCCGCCGTCGGGAGGAACCTGACCGGCAGCGAGCATTGACGCTAATGCGCCAAGGTCGTAACCGCCGACACCAATTCGGGTTAAGTCGATACGGTCGGCAAACGTTTTATCGTCAGCGGCAATCTGTTCGAGGCAATCAATAGCGAAACGCAAGTCTTCTGCACGTGTCCGTGAATTCTGATTATGCTTAAACGACTCTTTGAATTCGTTGAGGATACGAATTTTGCCTTTCCATATATTTTCATCGCTGCCCGGATGCTGGATGAAAACGCAGATAAAGCCGTGCGGAGCCCAAGCCTTGGCGAGATAAGAACAACATTCGATAGAGCCGCCGATGCCGTGTGAAAAAACAATCACGGGGGCTTTAACGGCGTTCGGCGGAATGTAAATCCGTACGGGAATTGCTCTGTTGCGGGCGGCATCATACCAGACGGTATCTGCGGCAGCAACAGCCGAAAAAACGGCACCGATAAGCAGAGACAACAGGAAACGGTTCATATCTCTC
>JAITQJ010000122.1 GCA_031288955.1 Planctomycetaceae bacterium
TGATAAAGGATGGCACCCATTGTACACCGTCTTGCGGGACGGGTCAAGGACAGGACATAGTGCAGGAAAAACAGGCGAGGTGCAAAGACTGTTCTGTTCGGAATAAGATAAAAATAAAAAAATATCCAAAAAATCGCAAGCAATTTTACTTGCAATTTTACTTGCGCTTGCTTGCGCAGGGGCTGGTAAAATACCTCATCAGTTGATTTTGCACCCTGCCTGAACAATGCAAACGGAGTCTTGACTCTTCTTCCCGCATTTGTTCTAATCAGAGGTCAGTTTACAGCAATTCCTGCCGCATTGATACAATGTCCGAAAATAACAACAACTCCGAACACACACACGAAGAACACGAAGCACAGCCGAGTAAATTGACAATACCGGTCGCTGTTGCCCTGCTCCTCGTTCTCGCCCTCTACGGTTTCCTTCTCCATCAAGGTTTCCCCCAAAAATGGACGGAAGAAGCAATTGCACCGCATCACGCAGCGGAACATCAAGTTGAAGATACACATAAAGAAGCGGAAATTACCCCTTCCGCCGCTGAAGTGAAGCACCATCCGCCGTATGTGATGGTCGCACCGTTTGCGGCTCTGCTCCTCTGTATTGCCGTTCTGCCGCTCGTTCCCGCCGCAACCCGGTTTTGGGAAAGCAATGCCAACAAGTTTTATGTCGCCGCTGGTCTCGGAATTCTGACGCTCCTCTATTACTATCTCGCTTGCGATTTTCCCGTTGAATGTCATTGGCCCGGACACAGCGTTACCGAACCGTCCCAAGGCGGTTTTGGCGACTTCGCCCTTGCGAAAACCGTGTTTATCAACGCGATTATCAGCGAATTTATCCCGTTTATCGTCCTGCTTTTTTCGCTTTTCACGATTACCGGCGGTATCCGTATCGGCGGCGACCTGAAAGCAACGCCCTATGTCAACTCCGTTATCCTGCTCATCGGGGCAGTTCTGGCAAGCATTGTCGGGACAACCGGTGCGGCAATGCTGCTGATTCGTCTGTTGCTCGAAACGAATAAAGAACGAAAATATAAAGTCCACACCGTTATCATCTTTATCTTCGTTGTGTGTAACTGCGGCGGCTGTTTAACACCGCTCGGTGACCCGCCGCTGTTCCTCGGTTATCTGCGGGGCATCGCTTTTTCGTGGACGCTCATCGCCCTCTGGTCGCAATGGATGTTTGTCAATGTCCTGCTCATCGCCTTCTATTTCCTTTGGGATACGCTTTGGTATTACCGCCGCGAAAATCCGCTGGATATTGCCCTTGACGAAACGAATACCACAAAACTGTCGGTTAGCGGCTGGATGCTGAACATTCCGCTTCTCGCCGGTGTTGTTGCCGCCGTTGCACTCCTTGACCCCAGCAAGCCGGTACCGTTAACCGATTGGCATCCCTGGTACTTCTTGCGGGAAGCCGCCCAACTGGGACTCGCTGCCGTGTCGCTGCTGCTCGGCAGTTCAAAAATACGCAAAGAGAACGTTTTCAACTTCATTCCCATCGGTGAAGTGGCGGTATTGTTCTTCGGTATCTTTATCTGTATGCAGGCACCGTTGCAGATACTGCATTACGAAGGAGAAAATATCGTCAATCACGCCAAAACGGCAACCGGTTTGAAAGAAGAGCATCTGTTCTTCTGGTCAACCGGTGCGTTGAGTTCGGTACTTGATAATGCACCGACGTATGTCGTTTTCTTTGAAACGGCAAAGGCTCTTTCGCCCAATACCAAAGAGGAGATAGATGCCAAACCGGAATGGAAAGAAGAATACGAGAAAGGAAATATGGTTCCTGTCGGGACAACCGGCTTTATCGACTGGCATCTCCTGACGGCGGTGGCGTTAGGTGCAGTATTTATGGGGTCAATGACGTACATCGGCAACGGACCGAACTTTATGGTCAAGGCAATAGCGGAGCAGAGCGGCGTAAAAATGCCGTCGTTTTTCGGTTATATGGTGTATAGTTGCGTTATACTTCTGCCGCTGCTGATTGTAATGACGCTGCTGTTTTTGTAATTCCGTGAAAGAGAGCGTATGACGTTCAGACAAACAATACAACTTGGCGTAAACATCGACCATATCGCAACAGTGCGGCAGGTACGGCAGACGGTTGAACCCGACCCCGTCTGGGCGGCGGTGCTGGCAGAACTCGGCGGGGCAGACGGTATTACCGTTCATCTGCGTGAAGACCGGCGGCATATCCAGGACAGAGACGTAAAAATCCTGCGGGAAACGGTGCGGTGCAAATTAAATCTCGAAATGGCATGTACGGAAAGTATCGTGCAGTTTGCCTGTGAAACCGTTCCAAACCAAGCGACACTCGTTCCCGAAAAACGTCAGGAAATTACAACCGAAGGCGGTCTTGATGTTGCCGGTCAATTTGCTGCCGTGCAGACGGTTGTCAAACGTTTACAAGACCGAGGCATTGGTGTTTCGTTATTTCTCGACCCCGATTTACCGCAGATAGAAGCCGGTATAAAATCGGGCTGCGAAGCCATCGAGATTCATACGGGAACGTACGCCAACGTGCCGTTTGAATCGGAAGCAGCGGAAAACGAATTGCGGCGTATTCATCAAGCGGCGGAGATGATAAATGCGGCGGGAGTGCATTTGCACGCCGGACACGGTTTGACGTACCGCAATGTTTTGCCGATAGCAGCGATACCGCAAATGCGGGAGTTGAACATCGGTCATTCAATCATCGCCCGCTCGTTGCTGACTGGCTTAACCGAAGCGGTTAGGGAAATGAAACGGTTGATTTCACATTAGTTAAAATGAAAAGATGATTGGTCTGTTACAAATACAGCAATAAAGAAGTATGCCCAAATCGGTCGTTATTCAAGGTATCCGCGGATCGTATCACGAAATTGCTGCCCGGCGTTTTTTTGACGAGGAGGAAATTAACGTTATCAGTAAAAACACGTTTCGTGAGGTTATCGAAACAGTCCGCGGCGAACAATCTTATTTCGCTTTGATGGCTATCGAAAATACGATTGCCGGAAGTCTGCTGAAGAATCACGAACTGATTCGTGAAAGCGGGCTTTTTATAACAGGCGAATATAAACTGCGGATTTCACATTGTTTAGCGGCACTGCCCGGAACGGCACTTGAAGAAATTACCGAAGTTGCTTCACATCCGATGGCGTTATCGCAGTGTGAAGATTTTCTCGATACACTGCCGGCGGTCAAGATTGTTGAGAAACCGGATACGGCAATGAGCGCAAAATGGATTGCCGAAAATCATTTGGCGGCGCACGCTGCGGTGTGCAGTAAAGATGCCGCCGAAGAGTACGGTTTAGAAGTTCTTGCCGAGGCGATAGAAACGAATCCGCATAATTACACGCGGTTCCTTTTGGTTTCCGGTTTGGAATTGGCGAAACAATTTTTTCTTGAAACGCAGCATCGTCCCAACAAAGCATCATTGGTTTTTACGCTGCCGCACACGGTCGGTAACTTGGCGGCAGTGCTGACGATATTATCGTTTTACAGCATCAACTTAACGAAGTTGCAGTCTTTTCCGTTACAGGGCAAAGAATGGCAGTATTATTTTTATGCCGACTGTGCTTTCAAGGAACACAGCCGCTATAAACAAGCATTGAATGCGATACTGCCGCTGACACACGACCTCAAAATACTCGGTGAATACGAGGCGTGTGATTGACTGTTATCCCCGTATTCTCTGCCGTTTATATCAGCAGGGCAACTTCAAAACGCTTTCATATTTTCAGTGTTACATTCTAAAAC
>JAITQJ010000315.1 GCA_031288955.1 Planctomycetaceae bacterium
TCTGCTCAAATATCCGCTCACGAATCTCCTTGTAATAGGAATTGATGGTGTTGCGGCTAACGCCAACCAACCCCGATGCTGACACCGCCGTAACCTCTTCACAAAAGCACTTTAATATCTACACCGTCTTTCTATCGCTTAACCTACTGTAACGCATAGACTTATAGCATATCTATAAGTGAGATGCTAGGCAAGAGCCTAGAGTTAATACAGATAGTTAAGGAACAAGTCTAATTTACGCGTTTTTTTTCACTCTCTTGTGCTGTTCTTGCGGTCTCGGTGCTTTACTCTCGCTATCATCAGAGCCGCAATCTTACGATTGCGGCTCTGAACGTTCACGGCAAAATTTAGTTACGAAACAAGTCTATTGATAATTATTGTTACAGTTGCGGTTTGGAGTGGAACAAAATTTTCTGCACTTTTTCGATATTCACCGCCGCCAATTCGGTTTTATCATTCAACGCTGTTGCGGCGGCAACACCGGCACCGGCTCCCATTGCCATACAGATATTCTGCACCCGATAACTGGCGTGAGCATCGTGAGTACCGCTGATGCAGCGTCCCGCAACGAGTAATCCCTCGACCTTTTGCGGAATCATACACGTCAACGGAATGTCATACGGTTTCACTTGAACGGCTCCGCCCTGAATGGCTGTGTCATTTTGGTTTTCCGCCTGCCCGCCTCCATCGGGATTGTGAATGTCAATGGCAAACTGCGATTCCCGTACAACGGCATTGTCCCATTTTCGTCCCGTTATAAGGTCTTCCCGCTTTAACTGTTCGAGTCCCCGAATCCGCCGGGTTTCCCGAACGCCGATAACCGTCGGCATATGCGAAACGTAACAGTTTTCGTAGCCCGGCAGATGTTTCCGCATAAATTCGACCACTCGAAATGCCTGCCGGCGGCATTCCAACTCCGCCTTCGTCAGGTCTTCGACTTTCGTTCCGTACAAGCGGTTGATTTGTGTTGCATTAACACAGGCTTTTCCTTTGCGTCCCATTTTGTACGTCCGAACAACGCCGATGGTGTCCGGGAGTTCGCCGTTCTTCTGGGCTTGTGCTGTTACCGTTTCCCACGTTTCGGTACCATTGATTTTTGCACCTCTTGCGGCTTCTTCACTGCCGCAGTGTTTGGCATCATCGGCGACCCCTTCAACAGCAAACATAATCGACATCGGTTGCACGAGACCGTCGCCGTCCCGTCCTATGTCGAAAGGAACGCCTGCCGCTGCGGCTATATCGGCATCGCCGGTGGCATCAATGACAAGTTCGGCTCGAATCGTGAGAATACCTTCTTTACAAATTGCCTTGACACCAACGATACGATTGCCCTCCATTAACGGTTCGGTAACCCAGGTGTGCAGTAAAATTTTCGCTCCAGCCTGTTCCAGTAAATCGGCATAATGCAAATCCGCTTGTTCCGGGTCGAATCCATTTCCGCCGATTTTGTTGTGAACCTCTTTAACAAAGGGACTATTGACACCGCCCATCAGGGGCCACACTCTTGCATTGACTCCCATTCCGCCGAGCCGACCGTAGCGTTCCAGAAGGAGAATTTTCCGACCGAGCCGGGCGGCGTTTGTTGCGGCGGAAAAACCTGCCGGTCCGCCTCCGCAGACGAGGATTTCCGTTTCAAAAGAGCGGCTGGAAACCGGCACCGTAATTGATGCCGATTCCGTTTGCGCAGCAGATATTCCTCCCAGTGTACCGGCAAACGATGTTCCGGCAAGCGTTCCCAATAACTGACGGCGATTGAGAGAAGCGGGCATTGGTTTTCTCTTTGTGGGTTAACTGCGGCTATTGCTTGCGTGGTCGCCGATATTCGGTGTTGCCTTGTGAACGTCGGGACCAAAATAACGCAGCGCAACAAGCGGTTCACTGCCGAGATTTTCGACAACGAAACCGTTCTTTGCCGCCGCCGCTGTTACGAAAATCTCGTCGTTCGGCTCTGCGCCGAAACGAATCATCACCGGCGTATCTACCGTCAGATTACCGACTTTGCCGTGTCCCTGCACGAAAATCCACGAACTCGCACCGGGGTCGTGAATCTCCGCCTTCGCACCGGGATACACCGTCAATTCCTTCGCCGAAAAGATTTGCTTGCCGTCAATCTTGCCGTAAACAATCCAGCGGTCGCTGTAACCGTCTCCCGACTGTTCTTCATCGACAATCGGCTCGACGTAATTGTTCTGCTTGAAATACGGGTCAACATTCCTCTCCCAATCAAGCATTCCGACAATGTAATCAAGGTCGTGCTTTTTGTTTTTCGGGACATCCTTGACAAGCAAGTCCCAAGAAACTTCGCGGTGTTCGACCAGCGAAGAAAATGAACCGAACACGTCACTGCCCCACTGCGGTTCGTAGGTACACATCGAACCGGGAGCGTGAAGCACACCGGCAGGAACAATCCAACCGGTGCCGGGTTTCAAGCGGTACGCCTTCGATAAATCAAGGATGCCGTTGTCGCCCTTATTCCAGTCTTCAAGGCATTTGCGGACTTGCGTCTTCGTTGTACCGGGTTCCAAACCGAAGAACGTGTAATCGAAATGATTCTCGGCAGCATTGAGTTGCGGCGGGAAGTAATACGATTCCGGTTTGCCGTCTTGTCCAACGTTTTTGGCGTGCTTGTCCATTTGGTGGACGTGATGAAAGAGCGGACCGAGGTCATCGAAGAACTTGGAATAGACGGGCCACCGCTGGTGTTTTTTCCAAATCTTCTCGCCGACGACATCGCCTTTACCTTCTGCAACAGCATCACGCAGCAAGAATCGTTTGCCGTTGAATTTGACGTAACTTAATCCTTCATCAGGATTGCGGTTAGCGTTAGCGGCTTCGGTGGTACTTCCGTACCAGCGTTCGTTGATGCCGCCGCGGTGAACGCCGAGAGCGTACCAATCTTCCGGGTGAAGTTTGATACGTCTTCCGGGCTGCATAAAAACGCGGGGAACCCAGGTCGGTGTCAGACGCAGGATACCGTTACCGGCTTCCATTGCGTTTTGGAATTCTTTGGCGACGTTGTCTTTTTTAACAACGCTGCTGCGGGCGGGACAAGTGCATTTAGACATAGTAATACTCCGTTAATGATTGGACAAATTTGAAAATTTGTGCGAACGGTCATTAGTGTATCTTTTTGTGCGTCAATGTCAATAATGCCAACGTACTGCCAACCAACCCTCCTGATTCATACAAACGGCGTAATCATTCGCCGATTTTAACAAAAATAACGTAAAAAACGAAAATGCCGAAAATTGCTCTTGCAGAATAACCGAAAAAATCAGTATCATTCGTTTGCTGTATATCCGAAAACGGTCGGTATGTACCGTCATCAACAATGAGTCTGAAAAGGATTATCCGCCTACTCGCTGACTGTTCAAGGGGAGTTGTTTTCGTGAAACTGATAAAAACTGCTGTTATTGTTGCCGTTTTGTCCTTAGCGGCATACGGAACTTATGCGTTGCTCAAAAAGCCTCCGCAACTCAATGTTTCGGGGGACGATATTAAGTATTTAGAAGAACTCGGCGTTTCCGTTCAGGACGGACAAGCCTCTGACGGCGGTTTGTCCGGCGTTCTTAACAACGTCGAAGGCGCACCGCCTGTCGGCAGTGTTGTTCAGCCTTCGGAAAAAACGTCATCGGCACCGCCCGCATTTTTCGGTACTCCAACCCCGAAAACCGCCGCTCCGCCATTCAGTTCCAATGCCGATTCGGCACTTGTACCCGTTGCCGTTGAGCCGGCACCGCTTGTTGCCGCTGCGCCGCTCATCACCACCTTTGACGAACCAGCCGAATCAGGCGAGCAAGACGTTAAAGCGGAAGTTGCCCCTGTTCCTGCACCGGCAGAAGAGCCGGCGGCACCGCAGCACAACAATCCGTTGAGAATACAGCATACACCGGAAACCTTGCCCCCTGAACCGGTAAAGCCGCCGAAGAATTCGGAAGAACCTCAACAGGATGCGCCGGCTATTTCCTCGATTCCTGCTGAATCCTGGGACGGTCCGGCTGCAACGGTTGTCTATGCCGGTGAACCGCAATACACAGCACCAATACCGGAATCGCCGCCGCCTCTGCCGGCATCGCTTCAAAAAGAAACCTCCCCCGGTTCTTATGTTGTTCCCCCCGCCGTGCGAATCAAGCCCCTGCCGAAAATACAACAACTTTCAGACGAAAAAACAGCCCGCCTGCAACCGGCAGACGAGTTTGGCAGCAGCGGCGTTGTTCCGATACCTGCCGTTTCCGCAGATGCCCCGATAAAGCAACTGGTGTATCAGCAGTCTGCTCAAAACATTGTTCAAGCAAGATACGATGAACGCGGCGAACGACCAAGCGTCGCATTTGCGGCACCGAAGCCGGAAAAGGCAACTAACGATGCTGTTGTCTCGTTCTCGCCGCCGCAAAAACAGTATAAAACGACCGAAGAAAAGCCTGCCTCCAATAAGCCGCTTATCAGTCCGGTCATTGCTGATACAAAACCGCTTGTTGCCGCGGAGGTAAAGCCGGATGCCGCATTAAAGGCTTTGCCGGAAGCCCGAACACCGGCGGTACAATTTATTGAAAAGCAGCGAGCCGCCGCCGAAACCAGCATTGCGTCTCCTGACGGGGCGGAAAAAGTCCGTAAGGCGTTCGTTCAATTAAGCCGGTATTTGGAACAGCAGCCGTTAAACGAAGCGGAACGGAATCTGATTATACCGATTCTCGACAAGTTCGCGTTGGATGTTATTTACGCAAAAAACACGCACATTCTTGAATTGCCTTACACGCTCAAGAACGGCGAAACGATTGAAACGGTTGCGTCGGCTTTTGCGTTAACACCGCAGTTGCTGCGGAAAATCAACGGTTTAACGGGCAGCCAGCAGCCGGCAGAAGGGGCGAAAATAAAGGTTCTTGCCGGACAATTTGATGCGGTTATTTCCCGCAGCCGCAGCGAATTGACATTATTGCTCGGCGGCTTGTATGCCGGTCGTTTTCCGGTTGTTATCGGCAATCAGGCATTAGACAACTCCGGCGAATTTTACATTGTTTCCAAGAGCGAGGCGAAGGTGTTAACATTGAACAACGGCATCATCGTCGGCGGTTCGGTAGTATCGTCGCTTGGTTCTCCCGGCAGAACGATTCAACTTCAGGACGCAGAAGCCCGTGAAGTGTTCGACATTCTGTCCGAACGCTCTGTTATCGTGCTGGAATAATACGCCGTCAAACGTAAAATAAAAGTGAAGGCGGTTACATAGCCGATACGCAGCAAACTTTTTTACTCCTGTACCGCAAACAGTGCCGGAGCGAATTTTTGCAGCGAATTCTTGACGTAATCCTGTATGTCCTTCGCCGCAGACATTCCTAATGCTTCACGGGCTATCGTCCGGCATTCTTCTATCGACACCTCCCGGCATATCCGCTTAATCTGCATCATATTGTGCGGCGCACAACTAATCGTCCGCAGCCCCAAACCGAGCAGCGTAACAACATTGAACAATCCCGAACCTAACTGACCGCAGAGCGATACCGGACGCTTGTAGCGGTTCGCTACCGACACCGTCCGCCTAATCATACGCAGCACCGCCGGGTCTTCGGGGTGAAACAAATGATTCACGTTGCTGTTGCCCCGGTCAACCGCCATCGTGTATTGTGTCAAATCGTTCGTGCCGATACTAAAGAAATCGGCATCAAGCGCAAACTTGTCAATCATCACCACCGCCGACGGTACCTCAACCATCATTCCAATCGGAATCCGTTCATTAAACGGAATATCCGCCTCCCGCAGTTCGTCCATTACTTCGGCAATCGCCGTCCGTTTCGCCTGACGAAATTCCTTGACGGTCGAAATCAACGGAAACATTATCCGCAAATCACCATAGATGCTGGCACGGAGAATGGCACGGAGTTGACACCGGAAAATCGCCCAGCGTTTCAACGCTAACCGAACACCCCTCATTCCAAGTGCCGGATTGTGTTCGGCAACGGACGTAAAGCGGTCTGCCGTTTTGTCATCGCCGAAATCAAACGTTCGGATAATGACCGGCTTGCCTTTCATTATTTCGCCGACGTGTTTATAAGCGGCGAAATGTTCTTCTTCCGACGGGTCATCGTTTCGGGTCAGGTACAGAAATTCAGTGCGGAAAAGTCCGATTCCGTCTGCTCCTCGCTGCAGCGCATTTTCGGCTTCATACGGAAATTCGATGTTAGCACAAATGGAAATTGCCGTCCCGTCCCGTGTTACTGCCGGTAAATCCCGGTATGCGTCCAGGTCAGTTATCCGGATTGACTCGGTATCTCTTATCAACCGGTATTTGACGAGCGTCTCTTCGTTCGGACGGATAACAATGCAGCCGGTGTTGGCATCGGTAATCAGCGTGTCGCCGCCGTCAACGGCATTCAAGAATTCGCCCGCCCCGACGATACAGGGGATTTCCAACGCCGCCGCTAAAATTGCCGTATGACCGCCGGCTCCGCCGTGTTCGGTAACGATGCCGAGAACGAAACGTTTATCCAAATTTGCCGTTTCGCTGGGCGTTAAATTCGTTGCTGTCAAAATGACCGGTGAACTTAATTGGTCGAACGTCTCCCGTTTAGCACCGAGCAGAAGCCGCAAAAGCCGTTTTTCAATATCCCGAAGGTCGTTAATTTTTTCGGCAATATAACTGTTTTCGATTTGCCGGAATGTGTCCATATATTTCTGCATCACGACGGTAATAGAGTGTTCGGCAGAAAAATAACACGTACGGATTAAGTCCTCCATTTCGCCGAGCAGTTTCGGTTCCATCAGGAGTTGCAACTGCACTTCAAAGATGTCGGCAAACGCTTGTCCGAGAGCGGTTTTGGTTGATTCCCGATTGACAACGATTTCCTCTTTGGCGATTTCGACGGCGTGGCGGAACCGCTGCAATTCGGATTCGCAGGCACTGGAACTGACGGTTTGTTCGGGGATACGGAACCCTTCCGCCGCCAAAACAAAGGCTTTGCCGATAGCGATACCGGGAGAAACTGGAATACCGAATAACGTTCGCATCGGGAAGTATTGACGTGCTTATCCCCCATTCTACCCTACGAACGGACAAATTGTAAGGGGGCAACGAAAGCGGCACCAGTCCGCCCGTTGACATTTCCCTTCTGTGCCGCTTGTCAATGATTAAAACGTACTCCTAAAATTTCTGTCGTTGGATTGCAACTGACACAATATATGCTGCAATGCCGTCTTTGTTGCCAGTTCCCGGTAAAGTTCCCATAAGCACCAATTCCAAGATGAAAAAGACAGCCGACTGGTTTTATTACGATGAAAAAGGCAACAAGTCTTCTGTATCATTCAACCTTGCTGCGTTGAACGAATTGGCACTGTATCGGCTGATTACGCCGCATACTATTGTAGAGGCGAAAGACGGCAAACGCTGTCGGGCGGAAGATGTCAGAGGTCTCTCCTTTCCGCAAGACCCTTCGCTGGCTGCCCCGCCCGCTGCGGTTCGCCCCCGCAAAAGAAGGCGGAAAAATCAATCCGCCGGATATGTGGAGGGAGTGATGAGAATAGCGATGATTTTTGCGGGGAGTCTGCTGGGAATCGTCATCGCGGCAGGAGTGCTGCCCACGTTGGTCGGTATCGGTTTGGGAGGCTGTGTAGGATTTTGGGTCGGAGGAAGGGCAAAGTTGTTCCTGGCTTACTGTTTTCTGGACAATGAGTCGGAAAAATGGGCAATGGCTGGAACGATTGCCGTGGTGTTCTTCGTTTGTATTGCTGCGATTTGGTTTCTTTTGAGCGGCGGGGAAAAAGGAGGAATTGCCCCGGTTGCCTTTCCGCAGTTGGCGGTAACGGCAAGTGCAGACAATACCGCCCGGATTTGGGAACCGGCAGCGGGAAAAGAGTTATGGAAACTCGAAGGGCATACTGACACAGTCCATTCTGCCGCCTTTTCCCTTGACGACAAATTGCTGGTAACGGCAAGTGCGGACAAGACTGCCCGGATTTGGGATACCGCAACGGGCAAGGAGTTACGAAAACTCGAGGGACATACCGGCGAAGTGCTGTCCGCCGCTTTCTCCCCGGACGGCAGATGGGCGGCAACGGCAAGTGCGGACAAGACCGCCCGGCTTTGGGATACCGCAACGGGCAAAGAGTTACGAAAACTCGAAGGACACACCGATACAGTCCGTTCTGCTGCTTTTTCCCCGGACGGTAAATTGTTGGTAACGGCAGGTACGGACGAGATTGCCCGGCTTTGGGACACCGCATCGGGAAAAGAGTTACGGAAACTCGAAGAACATACCGGCGAAGTGTGTTCTGCCGCTTTTTCTTTTGACGGTAAATTGCTGGCAACGGCAAGTTTTGACAGGACTGCCCGGATTTGGGATACCGCAACGGGCAAAGAGTTACGAAAAATCAGGGGACATACCGGTAAAGTGCTGTCTGCTGCCTTTTCTCCTGACGGTAAATTGCTGGTAACGGCAGGTGCGGACAAGAGCGTCCGGCTTTGGGAAACGGCAACGGGCAAAGAGTTACGAAAACTCAAAGGTGATACCGGTCAAGTGTTGTCCGCTGCCTTTTCTCCTGACGGTAAATTGCTGATAACGGCAAGTGCGGACAAGACTGCCCGGCTTTGGGATACCGCAACAGGAAAACAGTTACAAAAACTCGAAGGGCATACCGGCGAGGTGTTGTCTTCTTCCTTCTCCCCTGACAGCAAGTTGGCGGCAGTTGCTGCCGTCCCTGCTCCCGAACCCAAACCTGAACCGCCGCCGAAAGTAGAACGGCAAGATGCTGATTCCAAGGCGGGCAGCCTGTTGGAGTTGACAATTAAGGACGTGAAGTTTCGTTTCCGCTGGTGTCCGGCAGGAACGTTCACGATGGGTAGTCCGTCATCAGAAAAAGACCGACGGGATGTTGAAGTGCAGCATCGGGTAACGTTGTCGCAGGGTTTTTGGATGGGCGAAACGGAAGTAACGCAGAAACAGTGGGAGTCGATAATGGGAGAGAATCCGAGTTATTTCAAAGGAGCAAAGTTACCGGTGGAACAGGTATCGTGGAATGATTGTCAGGATTTTGTGAAGAAATTAAACGCACTGGGT
>JAITQJ010000323.1 GCA_031288955.1 Planctomycetaceae bacterium
AACCGCCAATAATGGCAAAATCCCAGCCGTTCTCTGTAAAAAATTCCTGAATTTCGAGAGCGGCTTGAAAAATATCTTGTTTCAAAAAATTTTTCAATTTTTCCCCCGTGCCTTCATAAAAAGCCGCTGTTGTTCGACAAGTCCCGATGTCAGACGTAATTCTTCCCGCTCGCAGCACCAATTACACATTTGAAAAATTGCCTCGCTTACAGGCTTCCCGTCAAGTTTCCGCAATTCTTCCGCCTTGAGTTGTTCCAGTATAGGACCGACCCGCTTCCAGTTTTCCGCCCAATCTTTCGCTGTCAGCATCAATTTATCGTTGCTAATCAATTCCGCCGGACATTGTCTAACGGTTGACACAACGCAATATATGTGCCATAATACCACATTATAACTATACAGACAAAGATATAGTATTTCCTGCCGGTTGTCAACGTTCGGATACATTCCATCATCGTGCTTAAAGTCTTTTATAAAAATTGCTTTTACGAACCGTGGTCAATGCAGACAAGACTGCTGCTGTCTATCGGTGTGCCGAGCGTTACCCTCTTTGCTTTGATACTGTATTTCTCATATAGAAGCGACTTGTTCAACGAAAAACAGCATCTGAAAACGATACAGGTTGCGGAGGTAACCGACAGGGCAAAAAATCTTGATTTGACGCTTAATTCGCTCGCCCGCGCTCCGGCGGCGGCAGCACAGATTGCCAATAACAGACCAATACAGAGCGTTGATGAAATGGTCAGCGTGCAAAAGTATATGCTGGATTCGTATCCGGCAATTTACGGAACAACGTTTGCCTGGGAACCGAACGTTTTCGATGCAAAAATGGAACATTGCGCTCCCTATGTTTGGCGGGACTTAAAAACGCCGAATAAACTGGACGTGATGATGTTCAATCCCGAAAACAATTACGATTATCTGGACAAAAAACCGGAACACGCCTGGTACTGGCAAACGAAACAGGTGTTTCCCAAAACCGAACCGCAGATGACGATGGGCGGTATGACGATTGTTCCGTCCAGTTGGGGGCTTTGGAGCGAACCGTATTTTGACGAAGGCGGCGGCGATGTGCTGATGTGTACGTTCTCCGCTCCGTTTTTTAAGGAAGGACGATTTGCCGGCTGTGTAACCTGTGATATAGCAACAAGCGGTTTCCATACAGCACTTTCCGAAAGCAAAATACCGGGCGGTTATTTCGTGCTGCTCGCCGCCGGTAATGTTGTGATTTCGCATCCGCGCGAAGAATTGGCATTGAACCTATTCCGCGAACACAAATCGTTCGCTGACACAATCGTACCGCAAGACCAAAACATTTGGGACCCCGTGTTGTTTGACCTCAATGCCGTTTTGCAAAGTTTCAAAACGAAGCAAATGGTTCAGGCAGAAGACCGCAGCGAAAAATACTTGCCGCAGTTTTCCCAGACACTTCATTTCGGCAAAAGCGATGCAGTAACGATTGAAGTGTGTCAACTGGCTTCGACGGGCTGGATTCTTCTCTATATCGTTCCGCAAAGGGAATCGCTGGCAAAACTCAACTCCAAGACAGTACGTATGAGCGAAGTCTTCGTCATCGGTTTCATCGTTATCAGTTTATTCTTCGTGCGGCAAATTTCGTATCAGATTATCCGTCCGATAAAACAACTGGTAGCCGCTACGAAAACGATTTCGCGGGGATTTTACGACCAGCGTTTGGTCTTAGGAGGCAACACGTGCAGCGAACTGCGGATAGTCTATCAGAATTTCAATATGATGATGGAATCTATCAAACGGAACATCTCCGTTGCGATACAAAATGCCTCGGCAAGAGAAGCCGCTGATTTGGCGAACCGGACGAAATCCGAATTGCTGATGGTCGTTTCACACGAACTCCGTACACCGCTCAACGGCATTATCGGCACAACGGAATTGCTGCTTCAGGATGAGACTCTGCCGCCGAAAGTCAGAAACTATGTCGAATTACAGCGGGAGTCAGGCGGCGCACTAATGCAACTGATAAACAATATCGTTGTTTATTCGGCTGGCGAATACGGCGGCATTGCCGTTGAAGACCGGAAATTTGAATTGCGGACGCTGGTTGACAGTGTTGTTGAATCCTGTACATATCAGGCAAAGCGTCTTTCGGTCGGCATTATCACAGAAATTGAACAATCTCTGCCGCAGTATGTTTTCGGCGACGACAAACATTTACAGCAGGTTCTGCATAATGTCCTGTCGAATGCCGTTAAATTTTCTAACCGCAGTGATGTACGGTTCCGGGTCTTTCAGGACACGTCGGTAGGAGCGTTATTGCCGCCAGAGGAAGAGTCTTCCCGTAAAATACAATGGATTTGTTTTGAAATTATCGACAAAGGCATCGGAATGTCTAACGAACATCTTGAAAAGATTTTCAGTAAAAAGACAATCGGCGATGTTTCGTCAAATCGGATGTTCGACGGTTTGAGTATCGGCTTAGCAGTTTCACAACAAATTGTTCAATCGCTGCGCGGAACGATTGGGGCTTCATCTCTTCCGGGCAAGGGAACAACGATTTTTGTTTCCGTGCCGCTCCCGCCGGTGGTGATGGATGCCGGCGAGACGGAAATCCAAGACCTGAAACAAGGTATTAAAGATGCAACGGTCATTCTGTCCGGTTCGTCTGCGGTGCGAAGGGCAAAACTAAGTATTCTTATTGCCGAAGATAACCGGATAAATAAAATTGTCATCAACGAATTACTGACGAGCAAAGGTTTTGATACAACCGTTGTCGATAACGGACAGGAGGCGGTCGAAGAATATGAACGCCGTTATTATGATTTAATTCTGATGGACTGTCAGATGCCGGGAATGGACGGTTATGAGGCAACGCTGCGGATACGGACGATGGAGTTGGACAAACGTGTTGCCCAACCGATACCGATAATTGCGTTGACCGCAAATGCAGCACCGGGAGACAAGGAACGGTGTTTGAGTATTGGAATGAACGCATACTGTAACAAGCCGATAAATGCCGTCGAATTGATTTCGCTCATTCATCAACTCTTGCCGGCGGTCAGCACGAAACACAACAGTATGGTTACCAAGGTAAAGTAATTCAAAGATTAACCGCTATCACCGCTGCTGCCACGTCTTGCGCTGTTCACGCTGTTTGAACGGTTTCGGCACAATCCGCAGCGTGTCCTTGCCGAGCAGTTCTGTTACATACTGTTTCAATTCCGGCGTTGCTGCTGTCGGCAGTGTTTTGCCCTGTAATACTGCAACACCGCCCGACTCCAAGCGTATCGAAATCGTTAAGTCGTTCCGCGCTGTATTGCCGCCGCCGGCACTGCCGACCGGCTGTCCCTGTAAAAGCCTATACAGCCGCGAAACAGTATCCGCCGTATGAGTCTTTTCGTCCAGCAAAATATGAAGTCCTGCCGACAATTCTTTCGGCGCATCTTCAACGGCAATCACTTCATCGGCAATAAAATTACCGTCGGGAGAATCATTATCTGATGACCGGCTCCGGTCAATGCGTCCCCGCATAAAGACCGTTGAATCCGCCTTGATTTTCTCCTGATGCACATAATACGTATCTGCCCAGGCAATCGACCGTATCGAGCCTTCCGAATCCGTAAAATCAAACATTGCATACGCACTCGGCTTCCCCGGCTTCGGATTTTTACCCTGCCCCAATTTTATGTTGTTCACCGTTCCCGCCAAACAGACATTCGTGCCGTCTTTGAGCAGCGATGCCTCGACCGTCCGATGCGTGCGGAACAAACTAAATACCGTCTCCAATTCCTGAAGCGGATTCGCCGTCAGATAGAAACCTAACACTTCTTTTTCGTTCGCTGCCGTTTCTTTATCGTCCCATTCGACAGCATCCGGCAATCCCGACGATGCCGGTGCCGGCTTTGCTGTTACAGGTTCATCGTCATCGGTTCCGAACAAACCTTTCTGTCCTCTGGCAGCATCGGCAGCGGTACTCTGACCGATTTTCAATGCCGCATCAACCGCTGCAAAAAGTTGCGACCGCTTGCAGCCCAGCGAATCAAACGCACCGGCTTTAACCAGCGATTCCATCATTGCCTTGTTGCACGTCTTGTTGCCGAGCCGTTCGCAGAAGTTAAAAAGGCTCGTATATCTTCCGTTTGCTTCCCTCTCTGCAACGAGTTTGCTCGATCCCCTTTCGCTGCAAGACTTAATTGCCGTCAATGCAAACACTATCTTTCCGTCAACGATTGTATAGAGCGGTTTCGACGTATTGATGTCGGGCGGAATAACGTCAATGTCCATCCGCTGACAGTCTTCAATATGTTCCGCTGTCGCATCCTTTGAGGAAAAACTGCGCCCCGATATGTCGCTGCAAAGCAGAGATGCCATAAACTCAACCGGATAGTGCGCCTTCAGGTACGCCGTCATATACGCAATCAAAGCATACGCCGTTGAATGTGATTTATTAAAACCGTAACCGGCGAACTTGATAATCAACTCGAAAATCTCGTCCGCTTTATCCGCTTTCAATCCGTTTTTTCCTGCCCCTTTGACGAACTCTTCGCGAAACTTGCTGAAATCTTTTTTCTTGCTGATTGCCTTGATGCAAGCGTATGCACTGCCGAGCGGAATCTCTCCTAATTGGTTCAAAATCCGCATAATTTGTTCCTGATAGACCATCACGCCGTTTGTCTCGTTGAGAATTTTCTCCAAAACCGGATGGTCGTACACCGCTTTGGCTTTGTTGTGTTTTACGTTAACGTATTGGTCAACCATACCGCCTTCCAACGGTCCCGGACGGTACAACGCCAGCGTGGCGATAATGTCCCGAAAACTATCAGGCTTCATCCGTTGGAGCAGTTCCCGGATACCGCCGCCTTCCAACTGAAACACGCCCTTTGTTTCGCCCCGCTGAAGCAATTCATACGTCTCTTGGTCGTCCAGCGGAAACTTGTACGGGTCAAGCGTTTTGCCCGTCGTTTCCTTTATCAGCCGGACGGCGTTGGCAAGCATCGACAGGTTACGTAAACCCAAAAAATCCATTTTGAGCAAACCCGCTTTTTCAACATCAATTCCCTGCCATTGCGTAACAATGTTTTTCTCTTTATCGTGCTGCAGCGGAACGTACTCGGCAAGCGGCTTGTCGGCAATCACAACACCGCAGGCGTGAACACCGGTCTGACGGGCTAAACCCTCAATGCCTTTCGCATAATCAATCAGTTCGGTAACGCTGCTTTCATTTTCGTAACGTTTATTCAGTTCCTCGCTCGCCGCCAACGCTTTGTCCAACGTAATTTTCGGGGTATCCGGCACGAGTTTTGTAATCTCGTTGACGAACGGCAGCGGCAAATCGAGCGCGCGTCCGACATCTTTAATCGCCGCTTTCGCCGCCATTGTTCCGAACGTTCCGAGTTGCGCAACCGATTCGCCGTATTTGTTTTTAACGTAATCAAGAATCTCTCCCCGCCTGTCCTGGTCGAAATCAATATCAATATCAGGGGCTTCGGCGCGGCTTTCGTCGAGAAAACGCTCAAAGAGCAAATCGAATTCCAGCGGACAAACGTGCGACATATTCAAGGCGTAACACACGATTGCTCCGACACCGCTGCCTCTTGCCGTCCGGTGAATCCCACGTTCTTCCGCTTCCCGGACAAAATCCCAAACGATAAGAAAGTAATTCGCAAAGCCGAGTTTACTAATCACCGAAAGTTCTCTATCCAGTCTTGCCGACACCTCTTCGGAAAGTTCGCCGTTTGCGTAACGTTGGGGATTGTCCGCATAACGCCGTTTCAAACCTTCAATGCAGAGTTGCCGCAGGTAATCATCGGAATTTTTACCGTCAGGCGGCATAAAAACCGGAAAGCACCGCTGTTTTAAGTCGAGTTGCAAATCGATACGTTCAGTAATCTCAAGCGTTCGGCTAATCGAATCTTCCTGACCGGGCAATGCCCGCATCATCTCTTCACCGCTGCGCATATAAAACTGGTCGCTATCAAACTGCATCCGGCTTGGGTCTTTGAGCGTTTTTCCCGTATGGACGCAAAGCAGTATTTCCTGCGATTTGGCATCTTTCTGGTAAACGTAATGCACGTCATTGGTTGCAACGGTTTTGATACCAAGTTCGGCGGCTATTTGAACGCTGCCTTCGAGAATGATTTTTTGCAGTTCCAAAGAGTTGTCCTGCAATTCAATATAATACCGGTCGCCGAAAAGTTCCCTGTACCAAGAGGCAAGTGCTTTGGCACGCTCAAGACTGTCCGGCTTCTGCTCGGAAAGAATACGCGAAAATTCGCTTGATGCGCAGCCGCTCAAACAGATAATTCCGTCGTTATGTTCGGCGAGAAGTTCTTTGTCAATTCGGGGCTTAAAATAAAAACCTTCAAGGTGGGCGATGGAAGCCATCTTGATAAGATTTTTGTAGCCGGTCTTGTTGATAGCAAGAAGAGTCAGATGATTGCTGGAATCTCTTTGTGTACCGCCGGTTCGGGCTTTCAGGTTTCCGATGGCAATGTACGCTTCATATCCGACGATTGGTTTGATACCAAGTTCTTTTGCCTCGCGGTAAAACTCCAATGCACCGTAAAGGTTTCCGTGGTCGGTGATAGCGAGCGCGGGCATTTCGAGTTCTTTTGCCCGTTTGAGCAAATCTTTAACTTTGCCGGCTCCATCGAGCAGCGAATAATGCGAATGACAATGTAAATGAACGAAAGGGACTGCCATCTTTCCTCCTAAAAAGTATTGTTAAAAATCCAGCGGTTTCAGCCAAGCCGCTTTTAGTTCGTCAATGTCCGCCTCGAACGCATCGCCGAAACGCAGCGTCTTGTTTGCCGTAACGATGCCGAGTTTCCGAACAGGCAAACCGGCAAAAAATGATTCAAACGATGCCGCATTGTTTGCCTCCACTTCAACGACAAAGCGGCTATTCGATTCGCTGAATAACGCAACATTATCGAATTTGCCGCTCAATTCCGCTCCAAAACCGCCGGCAAAACACATCTCCGCAACGGCAGCGGCAAGTCCGCCCTCGCTTAAATCGTGAACACTCCGCAAAACGCCCCGCATTATCGCCGAATGTAACTTTTCGTATAACTTCTTTGCCAGCGGAATGTTAAGCAGCGGGACAAGTTCGTCCTTCGTCTCGCCGAGTTGATATAGAAGATTGCCCGGCTTCTTTACGTCCATCGTAACACATTTCGACGCATCATCAATCTGTCCCATTGCGGAAATCAGCAGCGTCGGCGGTATCGCAATCGGCGGCAAATCAACGGGACGAAACTCGTTATTGAGGCTGTCCTTTCCGCTGATGAACGGCATTTCAAAGCCGAGCGAGACATCGTAACACGCCAACGCCGCTTCAACCAGCGAACCGAGCGTTTCAGGACGGTCTGTGTTACCCCAGCAAAAATTATCAAGCAGCACAATCGTTTTCGGGTCAGCACCGACCGCAACGGCATTGCGCACCGCCTCGTCAATGCCCGCCGCTGCCATCCGGTACGTATCATCGCCGAACGCCGGATTCATTCCGCAGGAAACGACAAGTCCCCGTTTAGAATCCAGACGGGGACGGACAACTGCCGCATCGCCCGGACCGTCATTGTTCACGCCGACAAGCGGTTTAATCACGCTGCCGCCCTGAACTTCGTGGTCATACTGACGGATAATCCAATGCTTGCTGGCAACGTTAAGCGAGCCAAGAATTTTAAGCAGCGTCTCTTTCCCCGAATTGCCGCTGTCTTCCCGCCGATTACTGCCGACCGCTGACCGCTGCTTATAAACCGCATAGCGCACCACCGGCGGTCTGCCGTTATGCAGAAAATTCATATCGAGGTCGGCAACCTGCGTACCGTGATATTTCAAAACCAATCGCCCCGTCGGTTTGAAAACGCCGAGAACTGCCGCTTCGACATCTTCGCTTTCGCAAAGTTGCCTGAAAGCGTCCCATTTTTCCGGCGGAACGGCAAAGACCATCCGCTCCTGGGCTTCGGAAATCCAAATTTCGGTGTACGTTAACCCTTCGTATTTGAGCGGAGCGTTGGACAATTCGACTTCTGCCCCGATTTTTTCGCCCATTTCACCGACGGCACTGGAAAACCCGCCCGCCCCGCAATCGGTTACGGCATTGTACAAACCTCTGTCGCGGGCTTGCAGCATCACATCAAGCACCATTTTTTCCGTAATGGCGTTACCGATTTGCACTGCCCCGCCGGAAATCGTTTCGCTTTCGCTCGTCAATTCGGCACTGCTGAACGTTGCCCCGTGAATTCCGTCCCGACCGGTTCTGCCGCCGATAGCGACAATCAAGTCGTTTGCTTTGACTTCTTTGAACGATTTATCTTTCGGCAAAATCCCGACATTGCCGCAAAAAACGAGCGGATTACCGAGATAACGTTCATCGAAATAGACCGCCCCGTTGACAGTCGGAATACCCATTCGGTTACCGTAATCCCGCACGCCGCCGACCACGCCCTTCATTATCCGCCGCGGATGCAGCACACCGGATGGCAAATCTTCCTGCCGGACATTCGGCGGCGCAAAGCAGAATACATCGGTTGAGCAAACCGGTTTTGCTCCCATACCGGTTCCCATCGGGTCACGGATGACACCGCCGAGACCGGTATTTGCTCCGCCGTAAGGTTCAAGAGCCGATGGATGATTATGCGTTTCGACTTTGAAACAGACGTTGAATTCGTTGTCAAACGTAACAACGCCGGCGTTATCCGAAAAGACGCTCACGCAAAGTCCGGCAACGCGGCGATTCGTCTTGCAGAGTTCCTGTGTTGCGGCAAATATCGTCTCTTTGAGCATATTGTCAAATTGCCGGTCAAACTTTGTCCCGTCGGCGTTTTCCCGAATGTAGTGAATTCGTCCTGCCAGTGTTTTGTGCGAGCAATGTTCGCTCCACGTTTGGGCAATCGTTTCGAGTTCGATGTCGGTCGGGTCGCGGTCGAGTTTTTCAAATGCCGCCTGAATGGTCTGCAT
>JAITQJ010000386.1 GCA_031288955.1 Planctomycetaceae bacterium
TTGCTGACGTACTCTAAATTTTACAGCCCAAACGTTTTATTTCGTTCAGGCAACTATATTTTCAAACAGTGGAAGTTTCCTTCCACTGCCGGTATTGTATCATATCTTGCGCCGGCTGCAAGCCGCCATCTTCAGAACCTCTAACTTGCATTAGCGGCTCTGATATTTTATGCGTCTGAATTCAAATGCACCTCTTGCGGACAAAATCCGCCTGTGCTTTACTCAACAGGCAGTGAAAAGCATTATGTCAATTAAGATAAATGTCCCGCTTTGAAGAATACGCCGGTTTATCGACGGCAATCATTACGCCTTTTAAGAACGATAAAATTGATTGTCCGGCATTGCAGCAGCAGATTGAGTTTCAAATCAATGCCGGTGCTGTCGCTGTTGTTCCGGCGGGAACGACCGGCGAGTCGCCGACGCTCTCGATGGAGGAACACGAATATGTTCTCCGTGCAACGGTCGAAGCCGCCGCAGGGAAAATCAAAGTCCTTGCCGGTACGGGGTCGAACTGCACTGCCGAAGCGTTGGAGTTGACGCAGTACGCAAAAAAATGCGGTGCTGATGCCGCCCTGATTGTCGCCCCGTATTACAACAAACCGGCACAGGAAGGCTTTTATCAGCATTATAAATATCTTGCCGAAAAAGTCGATTTGCCGATTTGCATTTACAACATTCCCGGTCGTTGTGCGAAGAACATTGAGCCGGAAACGATTATCCGCCTGTCGAAGATACCAAGTATCGGAATGATTAAGGAGTCGACGGGTTTGATGGACCAGGCATCGGCAATTCTTGCGAACACGGATATGACGCTTCTTTCCGGCGATGATTCATTAACGCTGCCGCTGATGTCATTGGGAGCGAGAGGCGTTGTGAGTGTTGTCGGAAACATTATACCGGCGGATATGGTTTCTCTTTGCCGAGCGGTTGAGCGGAACGATTGGACGGCGGCGAGGCAGTTGCACTATAAGACGTACACGCTTTGCCGGGATATGTTATCGTTATCAACGAATCCGATACCGGTGAAGGCGGCGATGCAGATGCTCGGCAGAGACACCGGCGAATTGCGTCTGCCGCTAACGGCGCTTCCCGCCGAAGATTGCACCAAGTTAAAAAATACACTGGAGCGGTACGGGCTTCAAGTGAAGGATTGAGCGAATCTAACCGTTCACGAGAAAAACGCTATCGCAGTTTTTCGATTTCTTCGCGGGAGAGGTTTGTTGCTGCGGCAATTTCGCTGATGGGAATTTTTATACCTAGCAAATATCGGGCAATTTCTACCGCTTGCAAAAATGCCGCCAACACGTCTGCATTGCGCTGGTCGCCGAAAATTAACTTGAAAACAATATCGGATTTCGGCGAGAGCAGCATTACAGGAGGCTAAAATTTTACGGTTCAATTTAGGAGTGCTCTATCATAAAAACGCAGCGGTATCAACGTGTGCTTTCATTATTTCATCAGTCCGTTCGATATTCCCAGCGTCATCATCAGTCTGTCGGTGATAATGCCGAGCAGGAGGTCGAGAAGCAGTATCGCAACGAACGAATAGACAAACGACTGCGTGGCGGCTCTGCCGACTCCTTCCGCTCCCGACCGGCAATGAAAGCCCTGATAACAACTGATGAGCGCAATGCTGCCGCCGAAAAAGATACTCTTGCACATACCGGCAACAATGTCAAAAAAGCCGACAAAATCCGAAGCGTTGTCCCAATAAAAATGCGAATTGATGTCTAATACATAAATACAGTAAAATGCTCCGCCGAACACGCCGGTAAAATCGGCAATGACCGTCAATGCCGGTATCAAAACGAGACACGCAAGAAAACGCGGCACCGCAAGATAATAGACAGGATTTGTTCCCATACTCGACAACGCATCAATTTGTTCGGTAACACGCATCGTGCCGAGTTCGGCTGCAATAGAACTGCCGACCCGACCGGCAAGCATTACCGCAGCGAGAACGGGTCCCAACTCCCGAACGAGCGAAAGACTGATAATACCGCCGAGCATTGACTCCATACCGATTTGCCGGAACTGCGTAAATGTCTGTACGGCAAGCACCATTCCGATAAACATTCCTGTAAGCATCACGACGGGAATACTTAACACGCCGGTATTGTAGAACGTATGAACGAGTTGGGTCCGCTGCGGAAACTTGCGGAAGAGCCACGAAAAAGTTTGCGAAATAAAAACGGCAAACTGTCCCAAAGCGGATACGTGGTCGATAATGTATTGATTCATACGGATTGATAATCGATAATCATCAACTCCCTATTATCCATTATCAATTATCCATTGTCAATCATCGTCCTTCATCCTTGTGCTTCTTTTGATTCGCTGGCAACGGAACTGACGGAAACGGAAGCGTCCGAATTGCTTTCGGCTTGGACGGCGGCGTTTCATCCGGCTGTGCTGCACGCTGCCGTTTGCCGAACCGAACCGCAAATTGAATGTCATCTTCCCCGCTGGGAGTCCGCAACTTATCCGGCATACAATTTGCAAAACGACATTGTCATCGTACCGCCCTGCTGTGAACATTTCTGGAGCGAAGAATGGAGCAAGCAAACCGAATCGTGTCTCGTCGTGCGAAACATCAGCGATAGAGACGAAATCGTTGAAAAAGCCGCGGCGGATTGCGGGATAAAAACGGCTGTTTCATTTTACGCCCTTGCTCTTGCGAAACTGCTGACGGAATTAACGGCGCAGAGTCTGCATTATATCGACCACAATAACGATGCGCAGTTGAAGGCGGCTCTTTACGATGCGGTACGCTGTCAGATTGACGGCGATGACGAATCGGCACAGCGGAGTTTGAAAGAAGCGTTTGACGAACTGTCGCAGATGCGGGATAACTATTATCCCGTACAGAATTATTTTCTCGAAATTATTCTTGTAACGGAAAATACTGCCGGTGCGCCGCTGCGGAAACTTTTAGCAGACAACGCCGGAAAAGAAACGCTTAATCTGTTCATCGATACGGCAGTTCTGGCGGCATTACCGCAGACGCAGCCGGAAACGCTGGCGGCATTAAAAGAAGTTGCCGAAAAAGGGGGCGTGAAGTTTATTGCCGGAAGTGAAACACAGGACAGCAATGCTTTGCCGCTGCTCGATGTTGCTGACCGGCTGCTTGAAACGGTGTCGCTTTACAGGGAGTTGCTGAATGTTTCGCCGGTTATTTACGGACAGCAGAAACGCGGTTTGACACCGGTTTTGCCGCAGTTGCTTCATCTTTGCGGTTTCAAAGGCGCACTGCATTATGCACCGCTGGACGGCTGGAAAATTGATGACAGTGAACAGAGCAAAATGATTTGGCAGGGCGTTGACGGAACGAACATTGATGCGCTGATTCGTTATCCCGTCGATGCGTCATCGGCAAAAAGTTTTTTTACAGCCGCGGTTCAACTCGGCGAAACGCTGAATCACGACCACGCACCGACTGCCGTTTTTGCACTCTTCCCCGGTCAAACATCGCCGTTTCTGGAAGCACTGCGCTGTATGACAGCATACACAACGAGTCCCGGCAAATTTCTGGACATCGAGGAATACTTTGAGAATACGGCGCAGTCCGGCGGAGTGAAAAAATTCAACTTCGGCGATTATCCGCCGTGTGAAACGGCAGCGGATGCGAAAACCAGTATCACCGCGGCAGTTGAACGCCTGACGGAATCGGCAAAGAATACGTTGTTTACGCTGCTGGAACATTCGCCGGAAACGAAAAATGTAACAAAAATGCTGACCGGCAGCGATACGCTTGTCAATTATTTGAGTTTCCCGCGAAAAGTTTTTGATGCCGCCGGCAATGCCGTTGAATTGCCGCCGCTCGGCGTTTTAACACTGGAAAAAAAGGAAACCGGCAGCGTTCAGGATACGGCAAAAACTGCGCCGGGAATAAAAAACGTCTTGTCGTTTTTCCGTCCGAAGTTGTCCCGCGGCAGTTCCGCTGCGCTGCCGTTAATCCGGCAGCACGAAGACAGTCTCGGCAAGGGCAGCAAACGGGCGGTGTATCTTTTGGAAAACCGGTATTTTCAAGCGAAAATCGATGCGGCGACCGGTATGCTGCGGTCAATTTTTACTGCAAAATCCCGGTTCAATCAACTGTCGCGGCAGACGGCATTTTTTGACGGTACGGCTTATTCCATCTCCGCTGCCGACCGGATTTCTGTTACAAAGAATACGCCGCTTATCGGGGAGTTGGAAATAACCGGCAGACTGGTTATGCCCGGCGGAACGCTTATCGCCCGGTACTGCGAAACGGTCTGTATCCGCAAAGACAGCAGACTCCTTGATTTTTCGTTACAATTACTGCCGGAAAATACTAACGCCGCTGATAACAATGCGGTTTCTTATTTTGCTGTCCGCTATGCCTGGAATGATAATACATTTAATTTATGCGGAGGTATCAACGATGCCGTTTTGCCGGTGAACACGAAACGCTTCACCGCTCCGCTGTTTGTCGATTTACGCAGCGTTGAACAATCGCTGACATTTTTTTCGCAAGGCTCTGCTCTGCACCGTTTATCCGGCAGCCGGCAACTTGATACGTGTTTGGACGCTGCGGAATCTCCGTACCGCTTTGCCGTCGGCGTGAACGTAAAACATCCGGTACCGGTTTCGCAGGCATTTTTATCCGGCAGCGAAAATCTTTCGCCGCTTCTGCAATCGGCAGACGCTTACAGTGCCAAGGGACAACACTGGTTTTTTCAAATCGAGAGCAATACGGTTGTTGCGCTGCATTGGGAACCCGTTTTGACGGACGGCAAGGCAGTTGCTTTGAGCGTTTATTTGTTAGAAACGGAAGGACGGCGGGCGCATTTTGCACTGCGTATGTACCGCAATCCGTTGCAGGCAGCGGCGTTAAATCTGCTCGGCGGGGAAATAAAAGCCCTGAAAACCAGCGGCGATGCCGTGCTGGTCGATATGCACGCCTTTGAATTGCTGCCGCTGCGGATAGACTTCTTTCCGCCTTGATTGCGTTAACGGAAAACATTATACTCCGCTGTGAAATTGCGGCGCATACTTTATGTTTCCGGTTGGTCGCTCCTTGCTGTCCTGCTTGGTGCGGTGCTTTTGTGCGCACTCGTCCTGACACAAGTTAATAATCAAATCAAAATCTTTGCGCTCGCCGAACTCGAAAAACGCTATCCCGATTTCACGTTTCACATTGCCGATGCCGAACTCGTTGAATCGAAACGAATCATTCTCAAAGGTGTCGAAATAGAAGCCGGCAGCAAACGGAAAATCGTCAGCATCGGCGAAATAGCACTCGATTGTCCGATAACGCTGCAAACGTTTTCCAGCCGCAACCTGAAAATCGAACATATCGCCGTCAGGAATCCGATTATTTCTGTTACACGTTCCCGCAGCGGACATTTTACCGATTGGGAGACGCTGCTTGCCGTCAAAGCGGGACCGGGTTTGACCGATTCGCTTAAAAGCGTTGAGGTCGAAAATGCCGTTATTCTTTACAGCGATGAAACCGTTGCTGCCGAACCGGTTAAATTGAAACTTGAATCTGCCCGGTGCAGCGTCAGCGAACGGACGCATTGGAGCGTCAAAAGTGTTTTTCAGGGCGACCAACTCCGCCGTCTAACGGTTAACGCTGTTTTCGATTCGGAAACGAAAAACTGGCGTGCGGAAGCAGACTGCAAACAATTCGATTGGGACACCAGTCTGACTCCTTATCTTCCGTTTGCCGCTGTATCCCGACCGGTAAACGGCAGAATCGACTTCACGCTTCAGGCAAATTCCGATGTTCAAGCGGAACTCGGCTTTCGTTTTCAGGTCAAAGGCATCGTCAGTCAGGGGTTTCTCGATGTGCCGGAATTGAACCGGACGGTTACCGGTTTGAATGCGAAGTTTTACGCTGATAACGACGGTCTGCGAATCGATAACCTGACGGCTATCGGTGAAGCGAGCCGCATTGCTTTGTCATATACGCAGCAGGGCTTGATGAAAAGACGCAGTGCCGAGTTGACCGCCAATGTCCGCGGATTAACACTGGACGATAAAGTGGCGGAAGTTCTTTCGCCTTTTCTTAACGAAAAGACGCAGCAGATTTTAGAAAAATTCGATTTTAATGCGCTTGCCGATGTTCACGCCGAATTATGTTACAGCGATAACCGCTGGAAACCGAAGACCGTTTCGCTGCACGTTGCCGATTTAACGTTTGCATACAAGGCGTTTGCGTACAAAGCCGAACGGCTTTCGGGAACAATGTATATCGACAGTAAATCGGACAAAAACGATGTGCTTAATTTTCGTTTCGTTTCACGTCCCGATGACATATTAAAAGTAACGGTTGAAGGACATTACAACAATCTTGCGGCGGCACCGGACGGTGTAACAGATATTGTTGCCGAAAATGTGCCGATTGACAATAAACTGATAACAGCACTGCCGGAAGCAGCGCAGCAACTCGCCGAGGATTTGCATCCGTCGGGAAAACTGAATGCACATTTGATTTTTCGTCTGCAAGCGGACAAGGAACTCGGCAGGGAGTTTGATATTCTGTTACAAGAAACATCGGCCAAATACGTCAGGTTTCCGTATCCGGTCAATAACATTACCGGTATGCTGCAATTCCGCAGCGGTGTCTGGTCGTTTGCTGATGTAACCGGTTCTAACGGCAATGCGGTGTTTCAATGCAGCGGCACATTGCATCCCGACGTGTTCCGCTTAAATGTCTATGCCGGTAATCTGCCGGCGGACGAACAGTTGAGCGGAGCCGTTACCGAAACGGCAAAACAGCAACTCCTGAAAAGTCTGCACGTGCAGGGTTCGGCAGACATCAATGCGCAGATTGTTTATCAGATTGCTTCCAAACAACTTGATTTGCGTTTTCAGGCGGTACCGCGTGCCGGTTTGTCGTTATGTCCCGACCGGTTTCCGTACAAGTTTCAGAATGTTGCAGGAAGTTTTTTATACGACAACGGTGTTGTCCGCAGCAGTTTGATTAAAGCCGTGAACGGCGGCGTTCAGATGCAGACGGCTCTCGATTTCCGTCCGGCGGCGGACGGTCAATCGGTTTTAACGCTTTCCGATTTACACGTTACACAACTTCCGCCGAGCGGCGAATTACTAGCGGCACTTCCGGCAAATCTGCGGAGCATTATTGTAACAACGGAGTTAAGGCAGCCGCTCGACATCACCGGCGGTATCCGTTTTATTTCCGGCAATACAACCGTTTCGCAATTCGATTTAACATTGACGCTGCGTAATAACAGCGTCAACCTTGGTTTTCCGGCGGAAAATGTCTGCGGCAGAGTCCGTTTGAGCGGCGGGTCGGCAGATGATAAATTGCAGATAAACGGCGGAATGATTCTCGATTCGCTGACCGTTCAAAAACTTCCTGTAACAGAAATACAGGGACAATTTCAGTACAGCAATAACCGCTTGCAGTTTGGTACCGCGGCAAACCGGCTGCAGCCGAATGTTCAGCCGCATCCTTTGACGGCATCGTTCTGCGGCGGAAAATTGTATGCAGAAGGTCTCGTGATGTTTGCCGATAAAATATCGTACAGTGTTAATGCGTCGCTTCACGGTTCAGATTTGGCATTGTTAGCAAGGCAACTGTCTCCGGCAGCGACGCGCACGGCGGGAACGCTTAACTGTACGGGCATTAACATACAGGGTATTTTGCCGCGGCAAAATGCGGCACCGATAGCGGCTTCGGGAAAAATCGAATTGCGTAATGCGGATATTTATGATGCGCCGGCAATGCTGCGGTTATTGCGGGAGTTGGGGATTCGGGAAAAAGACCCGAATGCGGGAACGTTTAACTCGGCGGACATTGATTTCAAGTTGTCGGGCAATCAGTTCTATTTTGACCCGATTATTTTTGAGGGCAATTTATTTTCGATATTCGGCAGCGGCACGATGTTATTGGACAGTCAGCAGATTGATTTAATGATGAAGACCCGATTGGGTAACCGGCGGACGCAGATACCGTTATTAAGCGGACTCATCGGCGGAGTCGGCGACCAGATTATCCAACTGAAAATTGCCGGTCCCGTCAGCAATCCGTCCATAGAACGCATCGCACTGCCGAATTTGCTGTGATGTGATTTTACTTTTTCCCTTTTTTAAT
>JAITQJ010000405.1 GCA_031288955.1 Planctomycetaceae bacterium
CGGAAACAACCAAGCAGGACTTCAATGTCCGCAAAATGTAAACCCGCCGTCGGCTCGTCAAGATATATCGTTTCCCCGCCGCCCTTCAAACCCGTTAAAAAGACCGCTAAATGCAAACGCTGCCGCTCGCCCCCAGACAACGTGTTCGCCGGCTGACCAATCGGCAAATAGTCCAGCCCCGTATCCAGCAACCGCTTCAAACCCTTTTGCACCTTGCTCTGACCGCGAAAAAAACTAAACGCCTCCCGAACTGTCATATCAAGAACATCCGAAATTGTTTTGCTCCGATACAAAATTTCAAGGACTTGCTGCTGATACCGCCTGCCCATACACTCCGAACAACGGACTATCCGGTCAGGTAAAAACTGCATCTTGACTGTTATCATACCGCTGCCTTTGCAATGTTCGCAGCGTCCTGCCGGAACGTTAAAACTAAAATGCCGCGCGGTGATATTTCTCGCCTTTGCCTCCGGCGTGTCCGCAAACACATTACGGATTTCGTCAAAAATTTTCAGGTACGTCACCGGATTAGAATTCAACGCCCGCTGCTGCGGAGTACGTGTCAAAAAAACAGATTGTTCCGCTTTCTGATAATCGAAATCGGCTGACAAACCATTTATCTTTGTGCTGTTTTGTGTAACATTATTCCGCAGTTGGTTGAGATACATTCCTGTCAAACTTTTTTCATCGTTGAGCATTTCTCTGACCGTTCCCTGAAAAACAATGTTTCCGCCGTCCGCACCGGCACCGGGTCCGAACTCGACAATGTGTTCTGCCGCAAGAAGTAAAACCGGATGATGGTCGATAATAATGACCGTATTGCCCCGGTCACGCAGTTGCTTAATGATGCCGAGCAGTTGCTCCGTTTGTGCCGCTGTTAAACCCAACGACGGTTCGTCAAGCACATACAGCATATCGACAAGCGGCGAAGTCAGTGCCGAAGTCAGCACAACCCGCTGCCGTTCACTGCCCGTTAAATCCGCAAGCAACTTGTCGAGAGTCAGCGAACCGAGACCGGTACGCTGCAAATATCCGCTGCGGGAAAAGATTTGTTCCCAATCATATTTTATCCGCTGCCGCTGCCAATCATTGAATGGTGCGGCTGTTAAGTATTCCGTTAATTGACCGGCAGTCATCGCCGTCAATTCCCTGATACCGGGCGAATGATAATCGGCATTAAGCCGGCGTTCAACGCGCGGCGAAGACGAATGAATTCCGCAGGCTTCGCAAGTAAAACGGCGGGAGTAAAGCGAAGTTTTCCCATCTCTCTTGACCGTACAGATGCCGCTGCCGAACTCCATCGCTGTTTCCAGCGATTCAACGGCACGGACGGCATTTTCGTCATTGACATTGATGCGGTCAACAATAATCAGTACGCCTTTTTTGTACGCCCCCTTCGGTATCGGCTCGTCAAGACGAAAGACGGTATCGCGGTACATTGCCCGCTGAAAGCCTTGTTCTTTCCAAACATCAGCAAAAAGTGCCGCTGTATCTTCAAGCGGCGGTTCAAAAGCAATCAGTACGGCAGAAGTATCGGCAGCGGAACTTGTACCGCTCTTTCTGCTCTGCATTATCTCCATCCAAATGCTTTCAGGAGAATCGGCTTTAATTTCGTTTCCGCATTTGGGGCAAAAGATGTGTCCGGCTTTTTGTAAAACCTGTTTCAGATAATCGGTAATTTCAGTTGCTTCGCCGACGGTTGTCTGACCGTGCTGCTCGTTTTCCTGCCGTGTAACGGCGACGGCGGGAGGGATACCGTCGAGCCGTTCGGCATCAGGTTTTTCGATTTTTTCGAGGAACTGCCGCATTGCGGGCGAAAAGGTTTCAATATACCGGCGTTGTCCTTCGGCATACAGGGTGTCGATTGCGAGCGAAGTTTTTCCGCTGCCGGAGCGTCCGCAAAAGACGATTATCTTCTTCCTCGGCAGATCAATGTCAATATTTTTGAGGTTATGTACACAGACACGGCGAAGGGAAAGCATAGTTCACTCCGTTAACCAGTTGTTAAGTTAAGGAGTTGCGATTCCATAATCCGGTAAACGGCGGACTTCGTTCCTGCCGCCAAGGGGTCTTCGCCGAAATTCGGAATCAATCGTTCAACTTCCGCAGCAAGTTTGTGCTCATTGCGGTCTTTTCCCTTGAGCAATCCCTGAATGAAGCGCGAGGCTTGTCCTTTCGGGCGCAGGAATGCACAAATCCTGGCTTTGCGCGCAAGATAGTGAACAGACTCGTGCAGCGTCAGTTGCCGCAAACTGGCATAGCCTTCAAATTCGCCCCAGGGCGAATACATTTCCCGAACGAAATTATCGACGTGCTTGTGTTCGAGATAATGCGAAATCGGTTCGCCGCTCTGCACCTCTTCGTTACGTGCCTTTTCGACGACAGAATGTCCGTCAAGCCAAAAGACTTCGTAAGTACCGCCGTCGAACATACGGACAAAGATGCCCGGTTTTTCTGGATTTTCACGTGTTGCCGACATAGTACACACCTCCTTTTGAATAAGCAGTTAGTGGGAAGCGTTAAGCGGACAAAACATCCGCTTGCGGCGAAGAGTTTCTCACCGCTCCGTCAACGTATTATACTATTAACACAGTTGACTTGCAATAGGAAAATTGTGAAAAAGCCGAATTTTTTCCCATTTTTCGGAAATTGTACAGTCATTTGGATTAGCGTTCACTTCCGCCGCCATATATCGTCATCGGCAATGCCTAATGCGGTTTTTGCCGGTGCAATGTCTTTGATGAAACGTTTCGCATCTTCGGGATAACCGGCTGTCGGTTTTAAGTCCGGCACCTGCGATTGCCAAAAGGCGTTGAACGATTGCATCGCCTTTTCACGCCGGTATTTCGAGACCATCGAAGACAACGCCGCCGGTAACTGCGATTCTCCTTTGGCAATAAAACGGAACTCCGTGAACGCATCGGCATCCTGAAAACGATAAACACTCCGCTCAAGCGATTCTTGTAACACGTTAATAAACCGTCCTGTAAAAAATCCCGTCAATAAATCCAGATACCTGTTCCGTCCGCCGTGCTTATCGCAAAGAAAAACCTGATTCATTCCGCTGTAATTTTGTGAAACGCCGCAAGCCAGCCGCATTGTTTCGTTTGATAACAGCGAACCTTTGGAACCGTACTGATGCAGCAGTTGGTTAAATACGGCAGGTTCGATGATACAACTCTGAATATCAAGCAGCCGTACCTGATGTTGCGATAAAACGCTGCCGAATGTTTCGGCTAAACCGGCGATAAGCGGCACTTGTTTGCGGGGTATTGGGGGGCAGCATCCGAGATAATGCAGAACTGCCAGAACATTGTTTTCCAACACGGTTAATGTTCCGCCGCTGTGATAGAGTTTTTTTGAATCGCCGATAAGAATACCGGCATTTTTGAGCGGTTGAAAGAGAAACGCCAAATCCTCGTCCGGTGCTTCCCAGACGGTTGCCGTAATCACCAGCGGTCCCAGATTTGGTCCATATCCCGCTTCGTCTGTTCCGTAAATATACATTAGACCTGTCCCACAACGGACACTATCAATTCCCTGTCGAGTATAGCACAGACGAGTTTTGTCCGCAAGAGCGGGGGGTGTTAGCCTCCGCTTTGTCTAACCGCGAAAGACACAAAAAGCCCCCCCCCCCCTTGCGTGATATAGTTGACGTGTTAGAATAATTTTGAAAAATATGGTATGTTGCCGTATTGTAACCCCCAATTGAAAGGAGAACTATAATGTTCACAACACGTTTACCGCAACGCAATGTTGCAAAATCGACCTCTCTCTCTCTCTCTCTAGAGAGAGAGAGAGAGAGACGAATTTGGTAGAATCGGCTTCACTCTAGTCGAACTCCTCGTCGTCATTGCCATCATCGGCATATTGATTGCTCTTTTGCTTCCGGCTGTGCAAGCCGCACGGGAAGCCGCAAGACGGATGCAGTGCGTCAATCACATCAAACAAATCGGTCTTGCCCTGCATAACTACGCCGACGTGAACAAAGAGGCGTTCCCCGCAAACGGCGGAACCGATAGACAAGGGATTGTGTGGAATCTGACGGACTCCCCACTCACACGCTCTTATGCAAGTACATTCGTCCATTTACTCCCCTTCATCGAACAGTCGGCTCTCTATCAACAGTTCACTTTCGATACAACGGAAAGCACTGGAGGCGTAACGAGTATTACCACCACTACCACCACTGCTGGCGATCCTCCTGTCATAACGGCGGGTGTTGCTGCTTGGAATATCATTTCACCCGACGGTGAAACTGCCGATGCCCTGGCAACAAGGAAGGATACGATTGCAAAAGCAAAAATTCCCATCCTTGTTTGCCCCAGCACCAACAACTCTGCCAGCAAGTCAGGCTCGAACGGTTTTGTTGCTTCCTATGTCGGCGTTGGCGGCGGAACGGCGTACCAATCAAATAAAACGGCTCTAATCGGTAGTAATACACTTTATCCGACTGGCGGTACTCTCTCGGTAACAGCAGGGACAGCACCGAATACAACGGTAACAACGGAAGCAGCGGCTTTCACCTCTGTTACTTTGCAAAATGGGGCATTGCCGGTGGGAAAACGAGGAAGCCTCAAAATACCAGATGGTACGTCAAACACACTTGTAACCGGCGAAATCAGTTGGAATGTCGGGGAGAGTACGATTACAAGTGGTGCAGCATCGGGACAACTGGGTGCGTGGTACCAGGGAGCGGTGATTTCAGACAGTGCAGTCACTTCGTACTACTCGAAAGTTGTAACGCCGTTCGATACCATCAAGGGGTCCAGCCTCAAGAAAGTAACTCTAACCGGCACAACGACCGACACCGGCACAGGGGCGATAATTATTACAACGAAGAAACAACAGGTTTCCGGCAGCGATTACACAAAGGCGAGCAATGCAGGCAGTTGGGGAAGCAACCATCCTGGCGTTGCCATCTTTGGGTTAGGCGATGGTTCGGAGCAGTGGTTTACCGGATCGGTTGCGGACAACATCATCTGCAACCTGGCGGTGGTCGATGACGGCGTTGCTGTGGGACTTCCGTAGTTTTCCAAATGGAAAGTTGACAATGGAAAATGGAAAATTATTTTCCGTTGTCAATTTTCCATTATTCATTATTCATTATTCATTAGACTTGTTCCGTCACAAACTAATTGCTATAATTCGTCAGTTTTCCACAGTTTTATTGTTTTTTCAAGGAGGATTTTATGGAACGTGTCAAGAAAGCACTCAAGATGGCGGACGAACAATTCAAGCGCATTAT
>JAITQJ010000412.1 GCA_031288955.1 Planctomycetaceae bacterium
GTTTTGGCAGACCTCTGCCAAGGCGGACGTAACGGATTACTTACGGAGCGGTAACAACACTATCGAGATTTCAGTTACGAATTTATGGGTGAACCGTCTTATCGGCGATGCGTTTTTGCCGGACGTACCGGAGCGGCAGGCGAACGGCACGTTAAACGCGTGGCCTCAATGGCTGCTCGAAGGCAAGAGCGACCCGTCGGGACGGCAGACGTTTTGTATGTGGAATCTGTGGAAGAAAGAGGATAAACCGGTTGCATCGGGCTTGCTCGGACCGGTCAAACTGGTGAGTGCCGGACGGTAGAACAAAACGTCAAAAAGCGGAGCCGTCATCTTGCGACGGCGGCTCTGAACATTCGTTATTCCCCGATAATTTTTATCAACACCCGCTTATTGCGTCTGCCGTCGAATTCGCCGTAGAATATCTGTTCCCAAGTGCCGAAGTCGAGTTTGCCGTCTGTTACCGCAACGACAACTTCACGCCCCATAATCTGCCGCTTGTGATGCGCATCGCCGTTGTCCTCGCCCGTCCGGTTGTGCGCATACACCTGCGGCGACGCATTGTACGGCGCAAGCTTTTCAAGCCAGCGGGCATAATCCTGATGCAAGCCCGATTCGTCATCGTTGATGAATACCGATGACGTAATGTGCATCGAATTGACCAACGCCAAACCTTCCTTGATGCCGCTCTTGCGCACCGCCTCCGCCACTTGGGACGTGATGTTCACAAAATCCATCCGCGACGGGATATGCAACTCAATAATTTCACGATACGATTTCATTGTCCGATTGATTGTTGTCAGCAGGAACTGAATCCGAAATAATTCTTTGCGTTATTGTAACAAATATCTTGTACCATTGTGCCGATGAGGTTCATATCGTTCGGCAAAAGTCCGCCGTGCATATCTTGTCCGAGCAGGCTGCACAAAATACGGCGGAAGTATTCGTGCCTCGTGTAAGACAAGAACGAGCGGCTGTCGGTCAACATACCGACAAATTGACTCAACAGACCGAGATTCGACAAACAGTTGAGTTGTCTTTCCATACCGTCTTTCTGGTCGAGGAACCACCAACCGCTGCCGAACTGCATTTTGGAGGGACGCGGGGCAGGGGATGCGGGGCGGGAATAATCGCCTTGAAAATTCCCTATCATCGTTGCCAGCATTTCATTGTCATTTGGATTGAGGTTATACACAATCGTTTTCGGCAGCATTTCCTGCACATCAAGCGAATTGAAAAACAGACCGAGATGGTGGGCATATCCGGCGTGGTCGGCAACCGAATCAAAGCCGCTGTCCGCTCCAAGTTTCACAAACATTCGGGAATTATTGTTACGGATAGCCCCGATATGGAGTTGCATCGTCCAGTTCTTTTCGGCATCCCACTGGGCAACGTGACAGAGAACAGCACATTCCAATTCAGAGCCATCGTTTATGTCACGGACACTCTGATTGCGGACTTCACGGCTGAACGGTTTATAAAAGAACCAAAAGAAACCGTGGTCTGAAAGACGGCAGCCGTGTTCGTGAAAGTAATTGTGCCGGTTTTTCAACACTTCGAGTAAATCGTCCAGCGTTTTAATTTCGCCTCCTGCCGCCGTACCAAGTTTGTCGAGGTACGCACTATAACTATCGGGGGTAAATTGTACCGCCTTATCGGGTCGGAAAGTCGGCAGGACTTGAATGTCGAACGATTTGTCGTCCCTAATTTTTTTATGCCATCGCAAATCATCGGCAGGGTCGTCCGTAGTGCAGACAAGTTTGACGTTCATTTGCCGCATAATGCCGCGTGCCGAAAATTCCGGCTGGGAAAGTTTGGCGTTGCACTCGTCCCAAATGGCTTTTGCCGTGGCAGGGCAGAGCAGTTTGTCCGTAATTCCAAACGGACGTTTGAGTTCCAAATGCGTCCAGTGATAGAGCGGATTGCGCAGCGTTTTGGGAACGGTTTCCGCCCACGCTTGAAACTTTTCCCAATCGGAAGCGTCGCCGGTAATGTATTTTTCGTCCACTCCCGCCGCCCGCATTGCCCGCCACTTATAGTGGTCTCCGGCAAGCCAGATTTGCGTCAGATTTTCAAACCGGCGGTCTTCGGCGACCTCTTGGGGCGAAAGATGGCAATGATAGTCGATAATCGGCATATCCTTGGCGTAATCGTGATAAAGTTGAACCGCTTCGGCACTTTGGAGCAAAAAATTGTCGGTAATGAAGTTCATATCGGCAGTGTATATTGGGGCAGGGCAGGGGGAATACCCCCTTTATTTGGTACATTTTACGCTCTTGTATTTGTTTCGCAAGGTGTTATATTGGGAGCATCAGGAACGTGTTGAATAATCCGTATAACCGTTTTCTTTTATTACCTAATCCGATAAAGTATTTCGTCAGGCGAGGCAGTTTGTAAAAAACTGTCCGCATTTAGGACGGATGCCTCGTTTGACGAAATACTTTATCAAGCGAGGTAGTTTAATGTGTATCAATGACGAAAGAATTGGCGAAAACAAAATCAGGGAAAAAGACGAAAAAAATAGCGGGTTTTTCGTTTATGACTTCTGACCTGATTAGGGGACATACGGAAACGATAATCTTGGCAAACCTTTTGAAAAGCGACACTTATGGCTACGAAATCAACAAGCGGATACAGGCATTGTCGGGAAATTTATACGAACTGAAAGAGGCAACGCTGTATTCCGCCTTCCGCCGGTTAGAAAATGCCGGTTTGGTCACGTCTTATTGGGGCGACGAAGAATCCGGCGCAAGACGCAGATATTACAAAATCACCGACGAAGGAAGAAAGGTCTATTGGAACAGCAAGGTCGATTGGGACAAAGCGAAGTCGCTCATTGACGGTCTCATTCGGGAATTTGAGGCACCGGCAGGATTATAACAGCATATTGGGGAATACCTGCGGCGGTTAACACGTCAGAGCCGCTATCGCAAGATGGCGATAAAAAAACCGCAACCTCACGGTCGCGGCTCTGATGTCCCTTTGAGAACAGTGTGAACGCTACTTCCCCTAAATCGTACCCGTGCCACCGCCGAAAGGTTTGGGCGTTGGAGCAGTGCCGAATGCGCCGCTCGGATTAGGGAATGGCGTTTGCGTACTGCCGAAAGGCTTGGGCGTTGGAGCAGTACCAAAAGCACCATTCGGATTGGGGAATTGCGTTTGAGTACCATTTCCCCAGGGCGTGGTAGTCGCACTTCCCCCAAATGAACCGTTGGCGTTGGAAAACTGCGTACGCGTGCCATTGCCCCAAGGCGTTGCCGTAGCACTGCCGCCGAATGAGCCGTTAGCATTAGAAAACTGCGTTTGTGTAC
>JAITQJ010000066.1 GCA_031288955.1 Planctomycetaceae bacterium
GTAACAAAAACTTTTCCTCCGCGTTTGAGAAGTCCGAACACCGGCGTTTTACCTGCCGCTCCGCGACCGCGTTTGCCCCGTACTCGCTTCGCTCCAAAATAACTCTCATCGAGTTCAAACTCACCGAGTTCCTGCTGATGTTCTTTCAATGTCTGTGCAAATATCCGCTCCGTTTTTTTATCGCTTAACCTGTGATAACGCATAGACTTATAGTATATCTATACGTGAGATGCTTGTCTAGAGCCTTCGCTTGTATGACCGGAAGCACGAGTCGGAGTTTTCCGATTTGCTTGAAGTGAACACATTGGAACTACCGAAGTTGCCGAAACGAAAAGATAAGTCGAAACTTTACGATTGGCTTCAATTTTTCAAAACGAAAAAAGAGGAGGAACTGGAAATGTTAGCATCGAATAATCCGATGATTGGTAAGGCAGTAGGTATTTTGAAAAAGTTATCTGCCGATGAGCGGACACGAATGTTAGCGGAAAAGCGGGAAATGATGCGAATGGACATTTCCGCCTCGATTAAGAAGGGCAGAGCGGAGCAAGCGGCGGCAACTGCCCGATATTTGCTTGGGATAAAAATCCCCATCAGCGAAATTGCCGCTGCAACAAATCTTTCACGCAAAGAAATCGAAAAACTGCGCTAACGTTTTTGCTTGTGAGCGGGTATTTTTCCTTGCCGTATGCTATACTGTCCCTATACTGTCTGTAGTCCGATAATTTCATCTACAAGGAGAAAGTCAGTGCAAACGAAACAGTCCAAACAAGACCGCCGCCGATTTCTCAAACATACCGGCAGCATTGTTACTGCCGGTGCTTTGACAGGTGCCGCCGTTCCGATGGTTCACGCCGCTGAGGACAACACCATTAACATCGGTCTTGTCGGCTGCGGCGGACGAGGACTCGGTGCTTTGCAGCAGGCTCTCAATGCCGATTCAGGGATAAAGATTTATGCTCTCGGCGATGCCTTTCAGGATAGGGCTGCCAATGCAGCCAAACATCTTATGAAGGATGCCAAAATAGCAAACAGAGCGGACATCGGCGACCGTATTTTCGGAGAACTCGACAGTTACAAAAAAGTGATTGATACGTTAAACCCCGGCGATGCCGTTATCCTGGCATCGCCGCCGGCATTTCGCCCGCTGCACTTTGAATACGCCGTCAAGCGGGGACTGCATATCTTTGCCGAAAAACCGTTGGCGGTCGATACGCCCGGCTGCAAAAAGATTTTAGCGGCAAATGAAACGGCAAAACAAAAGAATCTGAAAGTTGCTGTCGGACTAATGATGCGGCATCATCACCGCACGGAAGAAGCCGTCAAAGCCGTTCAGGACGGTATCATCGGCGACATCGTTTCCTGTTACGTTTATCGTATGCACAACGAATTTTTCCCGCCGCACCGAAATGACTACACTCCGCTGCAATCGCAGTTAATCGGCTTTCAGGGCTTCCCGTGGGGCAACGGCGGTTTCGAGACAGACTGGATGATTCACAGTGTTGACGTTGCCTGCTGGGCAAGAGGTGAAATGCTGCCGGTCAGTGTCGAAGGTCAGGGCGGACGGCAGGTGCGCACGGTGAATGACCAACTATTCGACCACGCCGCTTACGAATATCGCTTTGATGACGGCGTAAAAATGGTTGTGCGGCTGCGGCATCAATCGAAGACATTCTATTACAGCGGGGACTGGGTGTACGGCACGAAGGGAGCGGCGCGAATCGGCGAGGGAATTATGTCCCCGAAAATTTATAAGGGATACAAAGAAATTCCTGAAAACGTGATTTGGCAGCCGAAATCGAATGACAACAATCATTATCAGGAAGAGCATCATTTGTTCTTCAAGGCAATTCGCAGCAATACAACGTGGAACGAAATCAAGCGGAGTGTCGATGCAACGATGACGTGTATAATGGCTCGGATGGCAGTGGACAGCGGACTGGAAATAACTACCCAAGCGGCTTGGGATTCAACTTATGAGATGGCACCGGGCTTGGAGAACTGGACGTTATCAAGTCAGGCACCGGTTCTACCCGGACAGGACGGACGTTATCCGTTAGCCAAACCGGGAACAACACGGGAATTTTAAGTCAAGGACTTTGTCATACGCCCGGCAAAATCCTGTATTAGCGAATTTTTTTCTTTTATGTTATACTGTCAACAACGTTGTTTACAAGTACATCATTTACAAGGAGCATTATCAGTGCAAACGAAACAGCCTAAACAAGACCGCCGCCGATTTCTCAAACATACCGGCATCGTTACTGCCGGTGCTTTGGCAGGTGCTGCCATTCCAATGGTTCACGCTGCGGAAGATAACACTGTCAAAATTGGACTCGTCGGCTGCGGCGGACGAGGTACCGGCGCACTGATGAACGCAATGTCCACCGAAGGACCGAAAAAAATCGTTGCTCTCGGCGATGTCTTTCAAAATAAAGTCCAGAACACCGCCAAAATGGTGACGGACAAACACAAAGATTCTGCCGACATTCCGCAAGAGCGGCAGTTTGTCGGTTTCGAGGCGTACAAGAACGTTGTCGATGCCGTCGGACCCGGCGGAGTTGTTTTCTTCGCCACCGCACCGGCTTTTCGTCCAATGCACGTGGAATACGCCGTTGAAAAAGGCGTGAACGTTTTTATGGAAAAGTCTTTTGCCGTTGACGCTCCCGGTATTCGCCGAATGCTCAAAGCCGGTGAAAAGGCAAAGGAAAAGAACTTGAAAATCGTAGGCGGACTTATGAGCCGTCATAATAAGGCAACGCAGGCGGCTATCGAACAACTGCATAACGGTATCATCGGCGAACGGATTTTATGCCGGACATATCGGGAACACGGTCCCGTCGGTTTGAGTAAGCGGCAAGCGGACGAAAGCGTTTTATCGCATCAAATCCGCAATTACAGCAATTTCACGTGGCTCAACGGTTCGTTTTTCCTCGACTGGCTGATTCACGGTCTTGATGTTGCCTGTTGGGCAAAAGGAGCGTGGCCCGTTGATGCTCAAGGTCAGGGCGGTCGGGCAGTCCGAAAGGAAAAAGACACGATGTTCGACCATTATTCCATCGAATACTCCTTTGCGGACGGTACGCGGCTTCTTGCACAGGGAAGACATCAGGCGAATACGTGGAATTGTTTCCACGCACCGATATTGGGGGAAAAGGGACTTGCCGTGTTGGGCGAGGTTGGACCGGAATCCAAAAATCCGGCAATTTATAAGGGCTTCAATCCGGTGAAGGAAAACATTATTTGGCGGCATCCGGGTGTAGGGAGAGATGCGTATGTCGTCGAACACGATGTTTTGTTTGATGCAATCCGCAACGACAAGCCGGTGAACGAAACGGAGCGTTGTTGTTATGCGGCGATGACGGGTATTCTCGGCAGAATGGCGGCGTTTTCGGGGCAAAAAATTACCTGGGACGAGGCACTTGCCTCTAACATTGAACTGGCACCGAATCTCGACAAACTGTCATTAGACGGCGATGCGCCGATAATGCCGGATGCGAACGGCGATTATCCGGTTGCCGTACCGGGGCAAACGAAAGTGCTGTAAAACGATGCCCAACGATAA
>JAITQJ010000081.1 GCA_031288955.1 Planctomycetaceae bacterium
CAAACGGTTTCGGAATTGCGTTTGCGGATTACCAAGTCCGCAGGAACACCGCTTGTTACGAAAATAGCCGCTTATAATGTAACGGAAAGAGAATCATCTGCGGCAGACGATAAATTGCCAATAGAGAAAGATTGGGTTGAAGTTGTTACAGCAGGACAAATGAATCCGGGTTCGTCATCAGAACCGCCGACGGTTTTCGATATATCGAAATATGTTCTCAAGCCGGGAGCGTACCGCGTTGTTATTCGTAACGAAAAAGGCGAAGCAGTCGAAGCGGAGAACATTGATTTTATCGTCAAGGACAGTGTGATTGAAAACCGGGTGCGCAAGAGTGAACAGAACACTTTGGAGTATCTGCTTAACCGTCGGGAACAGGTAACGCCGGACACGCCGACGAAGTTGCGGATCAAAATGAAAGGCGCGTTCAGCGGCAGCGTGATGATGCGCCTTGCACAGTGAGGACGGAATATCATACAGAGCAGGCAAATTATTGTGCGGCAGCGAGTGCCGCTTCGTAATTGGGTTCCTGGGCAATTTCCTCCGCAAGTTCCGAGTAAATAATCTTGCCGGTCTCGTCTAATACCAGTACCGCCCGCGCTAACAGCCCCCGCAGCGGTCCCGTCGTCATCTGCAAACCGTACTTCTTATTAAAAGTATCACAGCGGAACGCCGACACCGTCTTAACACGGTCAATGCCTTCTGCTCCGCAAAACCGGTCTTGGGCAAACGGCAAATCTTTGGAGATGCACAGCACAACGGTACCGGGAATTCGGGCGGCAGATTCGTTAAAATGCCGAACGGACATCGCACACACCGAAGTATCAACCGACGGGAATATATTCAGTATCACCTTACTGCCGCGAAGGTCTTTGAGCGATAAATCGGACAAATCATTTTCGGCAACGGTAAAATTGGGAGCGGCACTTCCAACGGAAGGAATAGTGCCGCTCGTCTGTACCGGCTGACCGCGAAGCGTAATTGCCGCCATTAGGATACTCCTTAAAATTAACGGCAGCCGCAACCGCAGGACGATTTGCCGCCTTTGAGAGCGGAACGGACTCCTTCGAGTTGACCGGTGCTGCCGAGTACCGAGTTCTTATGAATGATGTATTCGGCATAAGCCTGCATAAACTCCTTGCCCGCCGGACGCAAATCGAAATCATCAGGCTTGTCCCGGAAATGCTCACGGTGAACCGCACACCAAACGAGCCGTCCGTCTGTATCAATGTTAATTTTTGTAACACCGAGTTTCGCTGCCGGTAAATACTGTTTTTCATCGACACCGCTGGCATCTTTGAGTTTGCCTCCGGCGTTGTTGATGCGCTGCACCCATTCGTGCGGTACACTGCTGCTGCCGTGCATCACGAGCGGGAACTGCTTCGGCACCGCCGCCTGAATCTTTTCCAGCACGTCAAAGTGCAAGCCTTGTTTGCCGCTGAACTTGAACGCCCCGTGCGATGTTCCGATGGCAACCGCCAGCGAATCAACGTTGGTTTTTTCAATAAACTCCGCCGCTTGTGCGGGGTCGGTCAACTTCACGCTGCCGACGATGTCTTCTTCAACGCCGCCGAGTTGACCGAGTTCCGCCTCGACAACGATACCTTTGACGTGTGCCTTGTCAACGACACGCCGGGTAATTTCGATGTTCTTGGCGAACTCTTCGTGCGAAGCGTCAATCATCACGCTGCTGTAAAAGCCGCTGTTGATGCAATCATAACAGACTTCTTCGGTGCCGTGGTCGAGGTGGACGGCGAAAATGGCTTCGGGAAAAACCTGGTCGGCAGAGCGGATAAGGGCTTCGAGCATCAGTTTATCGCTGTAACTCCTTGCCCCGCGGGAAATCTGAATGATGAACGGGGCACTGATTTTCCCGTCAATGGGGTCGTCATTATTTCCCTTTTTGCCGAGATTTCCGCGAAACAGTCCGACGGTCTGTTCGAGGTTGTTGATATTGTACGCTCCAATAGCGTAATTTCCGTAAGCGTGCTTGAACAGGTCTTTGGTCGTAACAATCATCGTTTCTCCTCAAAAGGGTTATTTTTGTTTACCGGCGTTATTATAACGCAATTTATCCGTACTGACAAGCGCAGGGACAGCAAAGTCCATTTTTGGGCGGAAGTCTTTCAAACGCCCCCTTGAAAAATATGCCGTACGTGTTAGAATGGACAGCGTTAGTTGTGTAATCTCATTGAGCCGCTGCCAACGGTTGCGGAGAAAAGTAAAATGTCACGCGTTTGTGAAGTTTGCGGAAAAGGAAGAAGCGTCGGTAATTCTGTCGAAACCAGAGGTAAAGCAAAATATCTGGGCGGTGTCGGTACAAAAATTACCGGTATCACACGCCGTACTTTTCAGCCGAATCTCCAGAATGTCCGTACAACGACCGCCGGCGGTTCAACGAAAACCGTCCGCGTTTGTACGCAATGTATCCGAAGCGGTGCCGTCCGTAAACAAGTCCGAAACGTTCCGTTTCGTCTGAAAACCGATAACTGAAAATGTCCCGGCTTGGGGAAAAGTTGCAAGGATTAGTTGACGGCGAAGTCCGTTTCGATGATATTACACGGCAACTCTATGCAAACGACGCAAGCATCTTTCAATGCAAGCCTCTTTGCGTTGTGTTTCCCAAAAATACGGATGACGTTGTTGCTGCCGTCCGTTTTGCGGCTGAAAATCATTTGCCGGTGCGTCCGCGCGGGTCGGGAACCGGCATCCAGGGTGATGTCCTCGGTGAAGGCATTGTTCTCGACTTCACGAAGTATATGCGCCGCATCTTTCACACCGGTCTCGATTCTGTTACCGTTGAGCCGGGCATACTAGTCCGCCGTCTGAACGGAATTCTGGAAAAAACGCAGTCGAGACGAATACCGTCAATTACCGGTAATCCTCACTCAACGGCTATCGGCAGTGTTATCGCCCGAAACGCCGCCGGTCTGTATTGCCGCCGCGAAGGACGCATTGACTCTTATGTAACCGAACTCAAAACCGTACTCGCAAACGGCGATGTACTGCACCTGAACAGGCAAAAACTCATTGAGATAGCCGAAGAACACGTTGAAAAATACGAAGGCGGACTCAATACGGCTATCGAACTGGCACAGGAAATCGCCTTCGGCAAAGAATACACTTATGCCAAACGTTTATCAAAAATTCTCGGCACACAGCAAATCGATTTAGTGCCGTATTTTATCGGCAGCCGCGGCACGCTGGGGCTTATCGTTGAGGCAACGCTGCAAACGGTACCGATGCCGCAGCGCGGTGCTGCTTTTGCGATGTTCTTTGAAAGTACCACCGAAGCCGTTGCGGCAGTGAAGAAACTCGGCGAACCGGTTTTGTGCGAATTGATTGACCAGCGCAGTTTGATTCTCATACGGGACTGGGATGAGCGTTACAAAAAACTGATTCCGCCGGAAACAGGAGCATTGCTTCTTACCGAATATGCGGCGGAAACGGACGGTGCAGCACAACCGGTACCGGCAGAACAGATTACACCGCAGTATTATCGAATCGAAACCGGAGAACATTACGTTTTGTTCGATGAACTGATACAGCGCAGTTTAGCCCAGGCACCGGCAGCGCGTGTGAAACCGGTGCCGTTGAATGAAGGCTTTACGGTTCCCGTTGAACACATTGAAACGTTTGTTGCCGATGTGATGAACGTTCTTCAAGAGCATCAAATAACGGCTTCGCTTTCGGGACATATCGGTCAGGGGCAAGTACGGATAACGCCGCTTATCGACTTTTCGCAGCCGAATGCCTTGGCTCCGCTTCCGGCATTGGCAACTGCCGTTAGAGCATTACTGCCGCCGCAGGATAACGCTGCCGACAGCCGCATCAGATTGATTTTCGACCCGCAGCAGATTTTTTCCCGTACCGGCTGTACTGTCCGTAACGCTGCCGGCGCAGGCAGTACGGTTGATGCAAAGACAAAAACGCTCGTCAAGCAGTTGCGTTGGGAACCGGAGCATTTTGCCGAAACGGTGATGCGCTGTAATAATTGCGGCGACTGTTTTCGTTACGACCGGCAAAGCCGAATCTGTCCGGTATTTCGGGGAACACCGGCGCAATTCTTTGCACCCCGCTGCAAAGCCGCTTTTGTTCGGAACATACTCGACGGCAGTTTGGAACTGAACGCCCTGACGGATAAAGCCGCTTATGAAATTGCGGACTCGTGTTTTCAGTGCCGGATGTGCGATACCGAATGTCCCTCGGAAACGGACGTTGCGCAGATTGCCTTTGAAATCAAATCGGCGTACAATGCGGCACACGGTATGGCATTGGATGAACTCGTCTTTTCCCGTATCGATACGGTATTGAACGTTTTGACGGCAGTCGGTTGTCCTGTCAATTCGCTCCTAAAAAGCCGTTTTGTCCGTTGGCTTCTTGAAACGGCTTTGCAAATACCGCGGGGACAAACGATTCCGCCGCTGGCGAAAATACCGTTTTTGCGTAAAGTGCAACTGTCCCGCTGGTTGAGCCGACCGCGGATTGAATACTTCGGCAAAGAACGCATTGCGTTGTTTGTCGATACGTATTCTAATTTTTTTGACCCGCAACTGGCGGAATCTGCCGTTCGGATTTTAGAACACAACGGCATTTCTGTAGAAGTTCCGCCGCATCAAAAGCCGTCCGGCTTAACCGCTTTCGCTGCCGGTCATAAAAGTTTAGCCGCCGCATTGGCACAGCATAATACCGCGATGATGACGGATTACATCCGGCAGGGATACCGTATTGTAACCTTTGAGTCCCGTTCGGCATCGTGCATCATTCAGGATTATCGTTATTTTATTGAGGCGAATGAAGCGGCTGTTTTGGCGGAGAATGTTTCTGATATTTGTACGTTCCTTTGGCGGCGGCATCTGGACGGCAAATTGCTGACGAATTTCAAAGCGTTGCCCTGCCGTATCGGTTATCACGCTCCGTGCCGGAGCATTGCGATGAACCGTTTGCGGACGAACGAAGCAGCACCGGCGGAGTTGTTGTTACGTTTAATACCGGATATGGAAGTTCAGCGTCTTGAAAGCGGCTGCTGCGGCGGAGGCGGTTCGTTCGGTTTCCGTCAGAAGCATTACCGGCAATCGCTGCAAATCGGTACGCCGCTGTTCAAAGCGTTGAAGGAGCCGAACATTGATTTCGGCGTATCGGAATGTCATTTGTGCTGTTGGCAAATGTCGCACGGCTCCAGAAAACCGGCGCAGCACCCCGTCCGGCTCTTGGCGCAGGCATATGAATTGTCAAACGGTTGATACTGATGTACAATGAAATGTGTAACATTTTACGTTGCAGCGGCACTTTAATTTTTCGGAGGAAAAAAATGCAAACGAATCGGCGGCAATTTTTTGGGGCGGCTCTTGCCGGGGCTGGTGCAACGGCTTTGTCCGTCCAAAATACACAAGGGCAAACAATATCAACTGCGGACACGCCGTTGACGGCAGACGACCTCATCGATTCGCCGCCGCTCTTGCAGTGTCCGGGCGAAACAGGAATCACCGTTGTCTGGGCGGTCAAAAAATTTGTCTATGGTTACGTTCAATACGGAACCGCTCAAGACGCTCTCGACCAAACCGGTTACGGCGCAGTGTACGGACAAAGTCCTTTCAGCGACCAATTTCTGCAAATCCGAATCAGCGGTCTCAAACCGAACACACGTTATTATTACCGAACGGCAAGCGTTCCAATGCGGGTCAATGGTGCCGCCGAGTTTGAGCGGCAAGGCAGCCCCGTTTTTAGCGAAGTGTATTCGTTTGAAACTGCCGGAAGCGGTAAATCGAGCGGTTCGTTTGCGGCAATTAACGACGTTCACGAAAACCGCGTTTCGATTCGTAAAGAAATCAAACGCATAGACGAACTTGCCCCCGATTACACCGTCTTTAACGGCGACATTGTGAATCATTACGACTATCAGCGGCAGATAGTCGAGAAGATTTTGCTGCCCTCGAATCCGGCTTTTGCAGCACAGCGTCCGCTGCTTTATGTTCCCGGCAATCACGAACAACGGGGCTGGTGGAATCAGAACGCCGTCAAAATTTTTCCGGCTTGGGACCGTAATGAACCGGCAGATATCAGCCGGGGACGAAATTTCGTTTTGCGCTGCGGACCGCTGGCGATGCTCGCCTTGGACAGCGGCGAGGATAAAGAAGACGGGCATAAGCAATATGCCGGTTTGGCGCATTATGCACAGTACCGGCAGGAACAATCGGCGTGGCTGGCGGCGGCGTTAGAAAGTCCGCAAGTCAAAACGGCTCCCTTTGTCGCTGCCTTTTTACATTGCCCTTTTAACGTGAAACGTCCGTTTGAAACGGACGATGAACACGACGGTGCCTGGGGGAAATTGCTGCACCAATACGGCGTGCAGTTGGTTGTTTGCGGGCATTGGCATCGTTTTAACTATGAAGCGGCAACGGCAGAGCGGAGTTGGGCGCAGGTCGTCGGCGGAGGAAACGGTCCGAAGTCAGCGAACACGGTTATTTACGGCAAAGCACAAGGCGATGTGTTGGAAGTCGCCGTCGCTGAACTCAACAAAAACGAGGAATTAGGACGCTGGAAATTTGCGAAGCGGTAGTTGATAACAAAGCGTTTCGCTGAAAAACGGCAAAATCGCAAGCAATTTTGCTTGCGATTTTACCTGCGCTTGCTTGCGCGGCGGATGGTACACTATTGCCGTTGCAATCAGCCGGCGAAATCGTTATTATCCGCTATGTTCCGTACTCTTCCCGTTATCTTTGCCGTTCTCATCAGTACAGTCTGCGCACAGGATTGGGTGCTGATACACACCGAACACGAAAAAAATGCCGCCGTGCTGTCCCTTGCGCAGGATATTGCTGAATTTAACGTAACGCTTCGGGAAAACAGTGCCGTTAACTTCGGTTATCGGGCGGTTTCGTTAAACGGCGAAGCAGACGGCAAAACGCATTTTCCGCTCGTCATTGAAGACCTGAAAATTGCGGTCAATGTCAAATCAAACCAAAACGGAATCGCCGCCGGTGTGCAAATCGCCCTGCCCAATACGGTACATCCGCAGACAAAAATACCGGTAACTTTTATCGTGCCGGGAAAAAAATATACCGGTTCAAAGTATTGGGAGACGCTCGATTTTCCGAATCTGTACAAGGAAACGCAGCGTATTGCCGGCAATCTGCAAAGCGAACTCAAAACACATTTCGACTTGCGGGGGGCTTATGTCCGCCAAATCGTTCTCTATATTGAACGGCTGCCAGAAAGCAGTGAAACAAAAATTGTCGAAGTTAAACGTCCTGTGTTTTCCGGTTTTGCAGAAATGACCGCAACGGTGCCGGAAACGATTATTTTTGACCCGCTAAATTATGCAGGCTTTAAGGTCAGCATAACAGCGAAACCGACGTATTTAACACAAATTAACAATGCCAATACGCAATGGATTTCTCCGCTGGAATCTCAATCGGCAGCACCGCTCGCTGCCAATGTGTCGTGTCCGTTTCGGGCAGTGAAAGCCGAACAGACAGCGAACAACGGACAGTACCGGCTGACGGCGGCTCATTCAGGTAATCCGGCAGGCAATCCGGCAGGTAATCCGGTTGCGGCAACGGTTGTGCCGGTCAATATCGCACCGGAGACGGCTAAAGAGGCGGAGGTTATTGTGCCTAATAACGCCGCTGCCGCTTCCGTGCCGACGGAATCGACGACCGGATTGACGCGGATTCGGCTGAATGACGGCGTGTTGACGATTGACGATATAGCGGCGGGCGTTCGGGCTATCGAGTATCGGGGAGAACCGCTGGAGTTTCTGCGGAAGTTAGAGTTTAATGCCGTTTGGCTCAAGGAACCGCCGGGGTTGGAATTACGCCTCGAAGCCCAACGGGCGGGGATTTGGCTTGTGTGTCCTCCGCCGAGCAGTGCTGAATTAGAAGCAGCAAAAACGTTTGATAACCGTCCGCAAACGCATCGGACGGCAGCGATGGATGTCAGTTATGATAACGTGCTGGCTTGGAATCTCGGCGATGAATGTTCTAATGCCCGGTATCAAGCCGATGCACAACGGGCGCAGGTTTTGCAGAACGCAGACCGTACAAAACGCCGTCCGCTGCTTTGTACGGCACGCAGCGGCGTTTACGATTACAGCCGAACGTGTGAAATTCTGATGATGCCGAAAGTATCGCTGCTGTCATCGCTTGATATGCTGGACTTGTCCCGATGGCAGCGGTCATATCCGGCACTGGCAAGACCCGATACGAGTTTTTGGGCGGCGATTCAAACACAGCCGCTGGCAAAAATGACTGAACAATGGACGGCGTTGGAAGGTTCTCCGCCGTACATTTGTGCGTTCAGTTATGAACAAATCAAGATGCAGATTTACAATGCTGTTGCGGCGGGCTGTCACGGTGTTTTGTTTACCTCGGAAACACCGCTGACGAACGATGACCCCGAAACGGAATTCCGGCGGACGGCACTGGAATCGGCAAATTGGGAACTGCAACTTATCGAAGAATGGTTTGCGGCGGGAAAGTCATTGCAGAATGTTTATCCGCAGGGAACATCTCAATCAAATCTAAAGGCGATGTGCAGTGCCGTGATTCAGTCAGGACGTTCCCGGCTTCTCGTTCCGATGCTTCAAGAGAGGCAGTGCCAAAATGCCGTTGGACCGGCAGTGTCGGGCAGTGTCCGGTACGTCATTTCCGGTATTCCTGAAACATATAATGCGTATCATCTTGTACCGGGGCGTTTGATGCCGATAGAAACAAACCGCGTTGCCGGCGGAATGCAGATTGAACTCGAAGAAGCGAATTTGAATTCGCTGATATTTTTCGGCGAAGACGATGCGGTTTATGCTCAAGTCGGGCAGCGGGCAAAATTGATGGGGGCAAGAGCAGCGTATTTGGCGTGTCATCTGGCAGAGTTACAACTAGCCGCAGCCGAACAGGTTTTTGCGTCTTTGAAGCAGGCAAAGGAAACGAATACGATACCGGTTCGTCCAGAGGATAATCTGCCGCTTGTTCCGATGCCGGAACAGGAGTCAATGCTTCGGACAACACGTGAGGCGTTGGATTTTGCGAAGACGCTTGTTTCGCGTCATCCGCCGGATTTTGCGCGGGCTTATCTTCAGGCGGAGCGTTCGACACGGGGATTGAGGTTTACGGCAAAAGATTTGTGGCACGAGGCAATGCGGCACGAGGTCAATGCGTGTATGACACCGGTTTCTGTATCGTTTGCAACGCTGCCGATGTATTTGACGTTTTACCAACGGATGGCGGGAGCGAAGTTAGGAGCGAACCGGCTCTTCGGCGGTGATATGGAAATGCCGACGCTGGAACAGGCGGGCTGGGAACCGATGGCGCATCGGATTGAAGGAGCAATGGCGGCGCGGAAAGATGTTATTCCGGCGGCGCGGCACAGCGGTCAGACGGGTTTGCAGTTGGCGGTTGCACCGACAGATAAAGGGGTTTTACCGGTGTTATTGGAGACGGTACCGCTTTGGACGGCAACACCGCCGATAACGGTACGCAGCGGAGAAGTGCTTTGTGTTACAGGCTGGATTAGGATACCGAAAAAACTGGAATCGACGGTTGACGGTTTGATGATATTTGATTCGTTCGGCGGCGAAGAATTATCGTTACGTTTTACGGAGACGAACGGTGATTGGCGTAATTTTGTGTTTTACCGTATTGCCCCTACGGACGGTAATTTTTACGTGTTTTTTGCGTTGAACGGATTTGGAGAGGTTCATTTGGACGACATACAGGTTTCGGCAGTTCAATTCGCGGCAGCAGACGGCAAAGCAGGGCAGCCGATTGAGCCGCCGAAAGAGCCGACTCCGTACTGGCGGCGGTTGAACCCGCTGCAATACTTGCCGGCAATTCCGTCGCCGAATTGGAACCGGAGACAATAAAACAACCCTTTTTCTATTGACTCTACCGGTACACTCGTGTAGAATAACCGCCAAGGCGGGTTGTGCAATGCCCGCCGGCACTTTGAAAAGATTAGGAGACCCGTTTATGTTCACCAATTTAAGTTTGCGTACAAAAATTTTCGCCCTCGTTTTGGGCGTTGTTTCCGTATCCTTCATCGTCTTAACGATGATAGTCTCAACCCGGACTTACGAAATGGCAAAGTCCAGCGCGTTCACCCTCGCACAGGAAACCGCCGATAAATATCAAAACGAAATCCGGGCAGAACTCCAAGGCGCACGAATCACGGCAGAAACACTCGCTACCGTCTTCGGCGCACTCAAAGACATCGGAAAAAGCGACCGCGAAACGCTGGACGCTTTGCTCAAAAATGCGCTGGCAAACAAAGAATACATTACCGCTTTCTGCGTTGCCTACGAAATCAATTCACTCGACGGAAAAGATGCCGAACTAGCCAAAGCCGAAGAGGAACAATGGAAAGAGGCAGAGAAGAAAGCCGAAGAAGCAAAGAAAAACGGCACCGCCGACGCAAAGCCGGAGGACTTCTTCACCAAACGCTGGGACTCCTCCGGCAGATACGCCCCGTACTGGAACAAACTCGGCGACAGTATTGCTGTTGAACCGCTGCTCGATAAAGATATTACCGTTGCGGATTGGTGGATAGTTCCGCAGAAAACGAAAGCCGAATTCATTACCGACCCGTATCCGTATCTCGTGCAGGGAAAAGACGTGATGCTCGAAAGTTTGATTTTTCCGATTATTCATAACGGCAAATTCATCGGTATCGTTTCCTCGGACATCGTTCTCGATAAATTGCAGGAAATGGTAACCGCCGTCAATCCGAATAACGAAAAAGGATACACTGAAATTTACTCTAACAATGCGGCGATAGCAGCCCATCCCGACAAGAGGTTTCTGGGTAAAGACGCTGCCGAAGTCATTCTGTATGAACTCGTAACACGGATACCGGAAAAAATACCGGCAATCATTCAGCGTGCAGAGGATTATCTCGCTAAAAATCCGGTGAAAGATGCAAACAATGCAGAAGAAAAGGAAGCGTTTGAAAAATTAAAGAAATTTGCGGAACAGTTGAAGGGATATAAAGAAAATCACGATGAGCAAACATTGGATTTATCCTTGTTAACGGCTGATTTTGCGGCGGCAATGCTGGAGGCGGATGCGGTGCGGGCAAAATATGCGGCAGATATAAGGGAATGTGTTAAAAACGGGAAACAGCACATTTATCACGGGCATACTTTTTATACCGTCTATATTCCGATTAAGTTCAGCGAAGTAACAACGCCGTGGTCGGTCGCCGTCAGCGTTCCAATGGAACACATATTGAGCGATGCCCGCGGTATCCGTAATTACGTTATTCTGGCATCGGTGATTGCGTTCTGTTTCATTGCCGCAATGCTTTTCATCGTTGCCGGCAGCATTACCAAACCGATACTGAAATTAGCGAACACCGCTAAAATTATCGGTGAAGGACATTTCGACGCCGAAGTACCGCTCGTCGGGAGCAAAGACGAAATCGGGGCGTTGTCGGCGGCGTTCAAGTTTATGGTCGGAAAGATAAACAATCTTATCAAAGAAATGCAGGGTTATGCCAACACTCTGGAAGAGAAGAACATTTATCTGAACCGGCTCAATGAATTGAAAGACGAATTTCTGGCGAACACGTCGCACGAATTACGGACACCGATAAACGGTATCATCGGTATCGTTGAGTCAATGATTGACGGGGCGACCGGCAGTTTGTCCGATGAACAGAAATACAATCTGGCAATCGTCTCCAACAGCGGCAAGCGGCTCTCCAATATGATTAACGACATATTGGACTTCACCAAACTCAAAGGCAACGAAATCGAGTTACAACTCAAACCGATTGATTTGAAAACAATCGTTGATATGGTTATCGTGCTGTCGAAGCCGCTCATACGGGGCAAAGAGTTAACACTTGTCAGCGAGATAGACGATTCGCTGCCGCCTATCACAGCGGACGAAAACCGGATACAGCAGATTTTGTACAATCTTATCGGCAACGCTGTCAAGTTCACCGATAAGGGCAAGGTCAGTGTTACAGCAACGGTTAACGGCGATACGGTTGCGGTTGCCGTTACAGATACCGGTATCGGTATTGCGGCGGACAAGTTCGATAAAATCTTTGAATCGTTTGAACAAGCAGACGGCTCGACAGCGCGGGAATACGGCGGAACGGGTTTGGGCTTGTCGATTACGAAGAGGATTGTCGAACTGCACGGCGGAACGATAAACGTCAATTCCAAAGTCGGCGAAGGTTCGGTATTTACGTTCACCGTCCCGAAGTCCAGTGCAACACGCGAAGAAGCGGCAGCGCAAACGACCAGCACCTCGGCTTCGATTATCAATATGGAAGATTACGCCCAGGAGGCGGCGGGGTCGGTTCAGGAAAAGTCCGGCATATTGGTAGGCAGCGCAGCCAAAGGAAGCGGTTATCGGATTTTAGTCGTTGATGACGAACCGGTGAATATCCAGGTGCTGCAAAATCTGTTGTCGATACGGAACTATACGGTCGTTAAAGCGCATAACGGTTTGGAGGCTCTCGATATGTTCGAGAAAGGCGAAACATTCGATTTGGTGCTTCTCGACGTAATGATGCCGAAAATGTCGGGTTATGATGTTTGCAAGCGGCTGCGTAACAAGTATTCGCTCTTCGATTTGCCGATTATTATGCTGACGGCAAAGAATCAGATACAAGACATCGTGTTCGGTTTCCAAGCCGGCGCAAACGATTATATTCAGAAACCGTTTGATAAAGAAGAATTGCTGGCACGTGCCAAGACGATGCTGGAATTGAAGGGGGCAATGATTGCCGCAATGGCAGCGAACAAAGCGAAAGGTAATTTCCTTGCGAATATGAGTCACGAGTTGCGGACACCGCTTAATGCCGTTACCGGCTTGACCGATTTGCTGCTGAAAACGCCGATGAATGACCGGCAGCGGGATTACATCGAAAAAATGCGGGACGCTTCGGCATCGCTGCTCAACATCATCAACAACATACTTGACTTCTCGGAAGTTGATTCCGGCAAGATGAAACTCGAACGGCTGACGTTTGATGTGAAGGCGATGTTCAGCGAACTCGGCGATTACTTCCGGCGGCAGTATCCGAACTCCGGTGTGGAGCAGCGTCTTGATTTCGATGCGGCAATTCCGTCATCGCTTATCGGCGACCCGGTGCGGCTCAAACAGGTCTTTATCAACCTGCTCGACAATGCGTATAAGTTCACCGAAAAAGGGGCGATAACGGTGCGGGCGGCGGTTGGTATGAGCGACCCGAACAACGTTATGCTGAACTTTGCAGTGGAAGACACGGGGGTCGGAATGAGTCAGCAGCAGTTGAAAGAGGTTTTTACGGTCTTCAATCAGGCGGACAATTCGGCAACACGCAGATACGGCGGGGTTGGTATCGGCTTGACGATAACCCGTGAAATGGTCGAACTGATGGGCGGAAAGATTAACGTGTCGAGTAAAGAGGGCGAAGGCACAACGTTTACGTTCTCGTGTTCGTTCAAAGTTCCCGAAGGCGTTACGGTTAAGTCTAAACCGGCAGCGGAAGAGAAGCAGCAATCGGGCAGTGAAAACGCCGTTTTGCAGGGAATGCACGTGCTGCTTGCTGAGGACAATAAAATCAATGCGATGATTGCAACAGAGTTGTTGAAGACGGTCGGCGTTAATGTTACACCGGCGGTGAACGGCAGCGAGGCGTTGGATAAATTGGCGGAGGCGGTGAAGACCCGCCGACCGGCATTTGATTTGGTGCTGATGGACTTGCAGATGCCGGTGATGGACGGTTATGAGGCGACGAAAATCATCAAGAGTACGCCGGATTACAAGGACATACCGGTCTATGCGTTGACGGCGCACGCCTTTGCCGAGGAGCGGGAACGCTGCCGGTTATTGGGTATGTCGGAGCATTTGACGAAACCGATTGATATAGAAAAGTTTTATGCTGCATTGCGTCAGGCTGCGCCGCATTGATGCGGCAGACGGTTGACTGTTCCGTTCGGCGAAATCACGCGTTTTTTATTCTATGAAGATTGCTTTGGCGCAAATCAATTCGGTCATCGGCGGGTTTGAAACAAACCGGCAGAAGATAATTGGTTTCGCCGCCGAAGCCGCATCGCAAAATGTCGATTTGGTGCTGTTTCCCGAACTTGCCGTCTGCGGTTATCCGCCGATGGACTTGCTCGACCAGAACGCTTTCACCGAACAAAATATCCGCAGCGTCCGCATTTTGCAGCAAAGTCTGCCGCCCGATATTGCCGTCGGCATTGGTTTCGTCAACCGTACACCGTATTCGCACGGCAAAAGTTTAGTCAACGAATACGGCATCATACACAACTGCCGCCTTGTCTTCGAGCAAATCAAAACGCTGCTGCCGACGTATGACGTGTTCGATGAAGCCCGAAACTTTGAACCGGCACAGGATTGGAACGTATTCGTGTTTGCAGGCGAACGCATCGGTATTGCCGTTTGTGAAGATGTTTGGCGGGAAACTGACATTCCCGGCACTTCGTACCGCATTGACCCCGTGCGAATGCTTCTCGATAAGGGGGCGACGCTGCTTTGCGTTCCGTCGGCTTCGCCTTTTGTTGCCGGAAAGCACGAAGTCCGTCTGGAACTTGCCCGCCGGATTGCTGCACGGGGAAATGTGCCGATTGTGTACGTCAATGCCGTCGGTGCGAATGATTCGATTATCTTTGACGGACGGTCGTTCGTGCTGTCCCCCGGACAAACAGTGCCGGATACTTGTAGCACATCAGTTGCCTTTGACGAGGAACTGCTCGTTTGGTCCCGGTAATCGGCGGGGCAGCGTTTTTACGCTAAAAGAGTATAAATCACGAGAGCCGGATACTTTGTATCCGTTTTCCCCCATTATTCATTATTCATTATTCATTATTCATTATTCATTATTCATTATTCATTATTCATTATTCATTATTCATTCTGCATTGTTAATTATCTATCCGTTTTCCCTTGATTGTCAATTTTTCATTTTTCGTTAAAATAGACA
>JAITQJ010000152.1 GCA_031288955.1 Planctomycetaceae bacterium
TTAATCGTCAATTCCAATGGGTCGCCCGCCTTGGAGGCGATACCTAATTTCGCAATCTCTCCACAGCCCGCAGCGCAAAACGACAGGAGTATCATTCCTGCAACGATAAACGGCAAAGCCGTTGCCGGACATTGTTTGTTTCCGTTATTGTCAGAGTAAAGTATTTTCATTTTCGTTGTTAGAGGCTGGCAGCGCAAAGTGCGCCGAATGAACCGCTTGTTTTCGCGTGTTTTCACTGACCGGCAAAGAATTTGCGCACTAGGGCGTGTTGACGCATTTTACGTCCAACGTCTCGTCAGGATACCGTGTTATCTTTACACCGTTTTTTGTTCTCCGTAATACGCATTAGTATAGAGTTGCTTTATCTCGTTTATCAACGGATAACGCGGGTTCGTACCAGTGCATTGGTCATCGAATGCCTCCTCCGCCAATTTGTCCAGGTTGGTGAAAAACTTCTTTTCGTCCACGCCCGCCTCTTTTATCGAACGCGGTATTTCCAGTTTTTCACTTACCGCACGAAATGCCTCTATCAGCCGCTCAACCATCACCTCGTTCGACGCATCGCCGCGCCCAATGTTCAAGCCCATATATCTCGCCATTCTTGCGTATCGGCTCGTCGCATCAGGATAACCGTACTGCGGAAATGCTGCTTGTTTGCGGGGAGCGTCCGTTGCGTTAAAACGAATCACCTGCTCCATCAGCAAAGCGTTCGCCAAGCCGTGAGGAACGTGATACTCCGCCCCCAATTTATGCGCCATTGAGTGACACAAACCTAAGAACGCATTCGCAAAAGCCATTCCTGCAAGTGTTGCCGCATTATGTACCTTTTCCCGCGCCTTTGCATCTCTTTCACCATTGGCATAAGAAGCCGGTAAGTATTTGTACAAAATCCGTGCCGCTTCCAATGCCAAAGCGTTCGAGTAATCCGTTGCCGACACCGATACAATCGCTTCCAAAGCGTGAACCAGCGCATCAATTCCGCTGTATGCTGTCAATTTTTTCGGCATCGACATTACCAATGCGGGGTCAACAATCGCAATGTTCGGCGTTAATTCATAATCAGCAATCGGATATTTTTGCCCCGTTGCGTCATCTGTTACAACTGCAAACGGCGTTACCTCGCTGCCCGTACCGGAAGTCGTCGGTATCGCTACAAAACACGCCTTTTGACCGAGTTTCGGAAACTTATAGACTCGTTTTTCAATGTCCATAAACCGCAGTGCTAAATCCTGAAAACGTACATCGGGATGTTCATAAAGCAGCCACATAATCTTGGCGGCATCCATCGGACTTCCTCCGCCGACACCGATAATCACGTCCGGCAGGAAATTTTTCATTCGGTCAACGCCCTTGTTTATCGTTGTCAAATCGGGGTCGGGCAGAACTTCAAAGAATATTTCCGATTCAATGCCGATGTTCTCAAGTGTTTCGGCAACCTTTTCGGGAATCCCCAGATTAAACAGCGGCGCATCGGTTACGATAAAAGCGCGTTTGCGTCCGCTCAACTCTTCGAGTGCCAGCGGCAGGCAGTCGGTCTTGAAAAATATCTTCGGCGGAACGCGGAACCAAAGCATATTGTCCCGCCGTTCGGCAATCGTTTTGATGTTAATCAAATGCTTGACCCCAACGTTTTCGCTGACACTGTTACCGCCCCAGGAACCGCAGCCGAGCGTCAGCGACGGTTCTAAACGGAAATTATACAAGTCGCCGATTGCCCCCTGACTGGACGGCTGATTGATAAGCACACGTCCCGTCTTGGCACGTTTACCAAAGTATTCGATGCGGTCAGAGTTTCGCGGGTCGGTGTAGAGAACGGACGTATGCCCCATACCGGCAAAGCGAATCAGTGCAACGGATTTCTCAACGGCTTCCTCGAACGTTTCGGCATAATACATTGCCAAAACCGGCGAAAGTTTTTCGTATGAAATCGGTTCATCGATGCCGATTTTCACTACTTCGCCGATGAGGATTTTCGCCGATTCAGGAACGTCAAAACCCGCCGCTTTAGCAATCGAGTAAGCGGACTGTCCGACAATTTCGGAATTGACTTTACCGTCTTTCAGGATATGGCTGCGGAGTTTATCGCGTTCTTCATCATTGACGACATAAGCCCCGCGTAACAAAAACTCGCTGCGGACGGTATCGTATATTTCTTTAACAACGATGACCGATTGTTCCGAAGCGCAGATGACTCCGTTATCAAACGTTTTACTTAAGAGAATCGAATTGACGGCGGTTTTAATGTCGGCGGTTTCGTCAATGATTGCCGGCGTGTTGCCTGCTCCGACACCGATAGCCGGTTTGCCGGAAGAATATGCGGCATTGACCATACCGGGACCGCCGGTTGCCAATATCAGGTTTATATCTTTGTGCGACATCAGTTGCCGGGACAGGTCAACGGTTGGTTCGTCAATCCAGCCGATAATTCCTTCAGGCGCACCGGCGGCAACAGCGGCATCAAGAATAATTTTTGCCGCCATTACGGTACATTTTTTCGCTCTCGGATGCGGCGAGAAGACGATACCATTCCGTGTTTTCAGGGCAAGCAGAGCCTTGAAAATAGCCGTTGCGGTCGGATTAGTCGTCGGAATAACACCGGCGATAATTCCGATGGGTTCGGCAATTTTTCGGATTCCGAATTCGGCATCGTGTTCGATGAGACCGCAGGTTTTTTCGTTATGAAATTTGTTATAAATGTATTCGGAGGCAAAGTGATTCTTAATCACTTTGTCTTCGACAATGCCCATACGTGTTTCTTCGACGGCGGCTTTGGCGAGAGGGATTCGTTTTGCGGAGGCGGCAAGTGCGGCGGCGCGGAAAATTTCATCAACTTGTTCCTGGGAGTAAGATGAGTAAATCCGCTGTGCCGTTTTCACGCGGTCCATCAGGGCGGTTAAAGTTTCGGGGGAGTTGACAATCAGGGCTTGAGAATCGTTTTCCATCGGTACGTTATTGTAAAGGAGGTACGTTGCAGGTATTGTACCATACAAAAAGCGAAAAGCGAAGAAAGCGGTCTTGTGTATTCATTGTTCGGCTTGGTTATGTTAGAATACTGCCTGAAAATTTTTACCGAAAAACAAATGACAGACGTTTTTTCAATCAATGCTTATTCACCATCTGTACAGGAATTGTGCAGGCAAGACCCTCACTCACCGGAATGGCACAACTTCCCGGACACCAATCTTGCCGAAAAATTTGTGATAACTGAAGACGACATACCGGCACTGCTTGAAATAGCGGGCTTGGTCGGTAAAGAACGCTCTTTTTTCCCCAGTGAATATGAACTTACCCCGTATGCGGTTTGGGAAACGCTCAAATTTTTTCCGGCAAAACAAACGCTGCCGGCAATGATTGAAACCCTCAATCATATTGAGTGGAACAATGAAGACCTTGCGCACAACGGCATTGACTTTGCCCGCATTTTGGCAGCCGCTGCCGCTCAAAATTATTCTTACGCTGTTCCGCTGCTGCTGACCGCTGCGCAGGAACCGCAGCGGCACGATGCAACCCGATTGACATTGTTAAAGGCATTGAACACCGTTGTTACACAAACCGCAGAATACACGTCTCAATGGCAGGCGATGCTTTTTGACGAATTAAAAGAATTGCGCATCGGTTACGGTAATTGGTACGCCGGTATCATTTCGGCTGCGTTTTCTCCTGCCGGAACAGATTTACCGCCGGAGTTTATCGGCACCATCAAACGCGCCTGTTTGGAAGGTTACGTTAACCTTGTCAGAATTGAAGATGCGGCAAAAGACAAACTCAAAGAACTTGCCGAACTCGATTTTGAAGCGGACGCAAACTTGCTGCCTCTGTACAAAGAATTCGTTGCCGTTGACTGGATAATACGTGCTTTCAGAACGCTCAAACCGCCCTTTCCTAAACAGGCAATCAATCAAACGCGGAAACACTGGAACAGAATGATGCCGGCGTTTATCGAATCTGTGAGAAACGCAACATCTTGCGGACGTTTCAATGTAGCGGACTGTGGGTCATCTGCTTTGCTTGCCCTCTATTTCTTTGCGGAATTCAAAGCAAAAGAGGCTCTGCCTGCCGTTTTGGATTCTTTGTCGCTTGCCGATGACCAACTCTATGATTGTCTTTACGGCGATTCCCTGTCTGAAGAGTTACCCGGTCTTGTGTATCATATCATCGGCAATGATTTCGGTTTTTACCAACAGAAACTCTGCGATATGTCAACGCCCATTGGGGTTTTGGAGTGCCTGCGGAAATCGGTAAAATATCTCGTTGCCGACAAGAGCGTTTCGGATGCCGATTACTTTGCATTACTTCACAAGTGTCTCACGGCGGCGTTGCAGGTAAAGCGGGAAGAGGATTCCTTTTTTATGTCGTGCCTTGTCTGTGATGCCTGCGATGCGGCACAGCCGGACTTGCTGCTGCTGGTACGGGAAGCGTTCGCACGGGACAGGGTGGATACGGAGGTTATCCGTGAAGACGACATCGGAGACGATTTGAGCGGCAAGGGAAGGCAGCGGACTCCGTTCCGAAAATCCTTGCCTGTTCCGCACCGGTTTTTTGATGCAGAAAAAGGATTATCGCAATGGGTGTGCTATCAGCATCAGCCCAAAACCGTGAAGAAGGTGCCGGAAAAGCCGGTACCAATGAGTTGGAGCAACGATGACGAGGACAGTTTGCCGCTTCCGCCTGCGTCTTATCAGAATGCCGGCCGCAACGACCCGTGTCCTTGCGGCAGCGGTAAGAAATATAAAGTTTGTTGTATGAAGAAACGATAGACTTGTTTCGTAATAATTCCTTCAAATAAGACTCTCGTTTTCCTTTTGACCGGCAGTGTACGCCTTGTATGCCGTTAGACGGACACTTTTGCCGCTGATTTCGTACTCTACGCCCCGCCACTCAACCCGCCGCAAAAAATAAAGCCGAAGCAATGCCGAAGTATAAACAAATTGCGTCAATGGTATCAATGCTAACGTTCCTAACGTCCGCTGCCAGTACCAATGCGGTTTATCCGTCATTTTTTCTGCATCCCGCTTTGCCAGCCGCCGCTGTACCGCCCTCTCCATCAACGGCAGCGTGCCATATACTCCCGCCCAATATAATATGACCGAAGAGGCACTCCAAAAAACCGTCTGCCAATGATGACAGCACAAACCGGTTACAAGCAAACCGGCAGCCGTCAACAGCGGAACCGTTATCAAAATCCCCTGACCGGCAATTTTATTCCAGGACGGATGATGCAGTTTGGCGCACAATAATTGCCGCTTCACCCAACGATGAAACACCGGCAGCGTTACCGTTTCCCGATTGACCATAAACAGCGACGGCACGAACCGCAACTTGCCGCCGGTCTTTTTCAATGCCGCCGCCAGCGACGCATCGTCCGTAAAAGCCGTCCGCCAAACCGCTGCGGCTTCGGCGAATAAATCCCGCCGTAATGCCATTGAACCGCCCCAGGGGATTGCGTAAAGATACATCTGAACAACCGCCGCCGCATTCCAAAGATAACGGACAAGTGAACCGGTATTCGGTTTATCGGGAATATACCAGCGTTGTCCTGTTGTTGCGGCAATGCCGGGGTCGGCAAGCGGAGCGACCAGGTCCCGAAGCCAGGACGGATGCGGCTGTACATCGGCATCGCAGACGGCGACGGCTTCAAATGACGGGTCAAGTGCTGCCAGGACGTGAACAAGCGAATTACACTTTAACGTACACGTCGTGTAATGTTCACTGACGGTCATAATATCAACTTCGGCTTGACGATGGACGAGACTGTCAAGAATCTCTTTGACTGCCGGCAGTGCAGAGTCTTCGGAGGAATCGACGATAAGCCGCAGAGCATAATTCGGATAATCTTGCGTCAGCAGACCGGTGATGCAGCGTTTGAGAAACGGGTCAGCCCCCCGCAATGCAAGGCAGACAAGCGTTTTCGGCGTAAACGGCGTATCAGACGTTTGCCGTTCGTTTCGGCATATGCCCCGCAAAAAAATGAATAGTGCCGCATAATGCACTGCATCAATAACGGCAATGATAATAAACAGGACGAAGGCGATTGATGACACTTTGTTTTAATGAATGATGAATAGTGAATAATGAATTAGCACCGCATCGGCATTATTCATTCTCCGGTTATTATCAATTATCGATTAGACTTCTTCCACAACATAGACTACCAATCCCCTGTTAAGAATAGCACAGACGAGTTTTATCCGCAAGAGGTGTCCTGCGCCAGCCTTCAGAGTTGCCATCGTAAGATTGCGAAAAATATCAAGCCGCCGTCTTACGATGGCGGCTCTGATGTACCCGTTCACCCAAAGCGGCTAAAACAGACTCTTCAAACACACCAAAAGGGGAAAGGACTTTTAGGGGAACACACTGGGGGGAGGCACAACCTATTCCCTATCCATTGCTTGGCGTTTTATTGCCATAAATCGAAGCATTGCCTCCTTCAGAGCAATCAAAAAACTGCAAGTGACGGCGCAGTCGGCAACATTCAATATAAGGGAAATCCCAAAAATAACAGGCGGCATACCACCATCATCATTGACGGACATTACCAACGCAAGGCTAATAATCTCGTAAAAAATCCAAAAAATACAGGTAAAAACGGCGAAGGATGGGTTGAACAAGTATTGTTGTGCTGCTTTGTTCATATCCATAACCAGTCCCACAAAAGCGGGAAACCATCCGTAGAAACTGAAAAACGGAATGACTGCATAGCAGCCGGCAATTTCCGGTGTCATACGGGCAATATGAGGCGGAATTTGCCTCCAGCAACCAACGAGAAAAACATACTGTAAAAACAGACTGAATATCCCTATCCCGAGCATCAGTACCGCAACAAAAAATGAAACCCAGTTCACCTCTTCCTCGCCGGGCGGGTTATAGAACACACCGACATCTATGATGTCTGACAAAACGCATAGTACGGAGAGAATAATGTATAAAATGACGAACCTGTTGACGGCATTTACGATTGTTTCCGGCTGTGACGGCGGATAAAAGGCAGTATCAGGAGACGTGTGTTGGGGCGGCACAAATGCCGCTGCAAATTCGGAATCGCCAATGCGAATCCAAGCAGACATTCCCGATTTCCAAACGAGGTTATCAACTCCAAGTGTCCGATTGCGGACGAGATTGCTTATTTCTTCGCCAGAAACTGGACCGAATTGACTGCCGTCTTTACTGTAATGCCACATTGGATTTTTATATCCGCTCAAAATCGGACGAAAAAAGGGTTGCTGTTTCTGTTACAACAAATCTGCTTGAAAAAATGTTAACGTTATGTTTTGTAACTCAATAATATCCAATGAGTAGGGCTAGCGACAACACAATAAGCCCCACGCCGAGGGTGAAAATAAGTATCCCAGAATATCTGTTGACTGCGGAATTCAAGTTTAATAAACAGCAACAGCCACCGGCAAACAAAACAAAACAAGCAATCCACGTCACGTGCCACTCCATCCAGTCCAAGTCCGCCCGCTCCTTATAGCTTATACCTTTTATACCTTTGTACATAATTCCGAACAAATACAAACCTATCAGCCGACCAAGGCATCCACCGCATCCAGAGCGATTAACTTGCTGTGTCTCCGGCGGTAAGGGCGGCGGGACACTCGGAGGAACCGGGACGGGAAGAACAAGCCCTTTAACTTGTCCCGCTCGTTCTTGTTTGCCGTCTTCCTTTTCGAGAACGGTATCCGGCACGATAACGCCTTGCACAGCCAACACTTTGAGTTGGGCGTTGTCAATCGGTCCGATTTTCCGTCCGTTATTGTCGTAATAATAAAAGTTTGCCACTGGATTTGAATAGGTGGACGGTTAGTAATTGTTACGGAAAAAATGCCCAGAGAACCGGCAACAAAGAATCGCTCAAGACAGGAGCGACCACGCTCGTAGAACGGGTTTATTCCCACCGACGAAAGTGGTGCGCTATGTGAAAACACCAACGCCAATTCAGCCCGCAGGTAAATACGCGACGCTCCCTCTACGGGAGTCCGCAACTTTATTCACCTACGGCAATTTCCTACCCGGTTTCCCGGTCGTCTTGCAGAAAAATGCTGCGCCGCTAAAACGGCATTCTACGATTTGCTGACGTACTCTAAATTTACAGCCCAAACGTTTTACACG